>DAOVUK010000347.1 GCA_030632625.1 Gammaproteobacteria bacterium | reverse complement strand
GGATTTTTTTGCATTGTTCTCTTCTACAGGCGCTTCTACAGGCGCTTCTACCGGCTTCTTGTCCTGATCATCAGGTTCTTGTTTTGCCTGTTGTTCTTTACTGCCCATTTTTTGAAGCCTCTGATGCTGTTGTAGATGGTTCCTTAGATAAATAAAGAGGGGCAGTTAATAAATCACCCCAATCAGTACGTTCCTGCATGGTTTCTCTGGCTTTGCTTGAAATTAACTCATCAATCGACATCTCGGACCAGCCGCCTCCCATGCTTTTATATAAATTGACGATGGTTGCAATGTAACTGCCCTGAGTAAGTAATTGCTGCTCTGCCTGAGAAAATGTCGCACGCTGAGCATCCAGTACCCGCTGAAAATCAGAATAACCTTCACGATAACGAATATTAGCCAGCGCCAAAGCTCTTTGAGAGGCTTTCAGGCTTTTATCCACTAATAATTTTTGCTCATTGGTTTTCACTAAACTATAGGACGCATCATCAACTTCTTTGGCAGCTTGTAAAACCAGATTTTGGTACTGTTCCATTAATTGTTGTAAACGAGAGTCCTGTATGCGCACATTATTTTCAATGCGATCATAATCCAGAATATTCCAGGTAAAACTAGGACCAAGGGCAAGACTGCCAATATCTGAGGCTCCCGCCAGATCGCTGCCTGACCAACCGATTGTTCCAAACAAAGAGATAGCGGGATAAAAATCCG
The DNA here is from genome assembly GCA_030632625.1 of Gammaproteobacteria bacterium. GTDB lineage: Bacteria > Pseudomonadota > Gammaproteobacteria > GRL18 > GRL18 > GRL18. Next base: position 3,625 of record DAOVUK010000347.1, on the reverse strand, counting down.
CTTCTGCGACACCAATTTGCGCAGATTGAGCAGCAACTTGCCAGGCTGCCGTCCTTATATCCGGGCGACGGGTCAATAAATTAGCAGGTATATACTGGAAGTATTTTGGTGAAATAACAGGCCATTTGTATTTGGATGTTGAAATCTCCAGTTCCGGTAGTACACCCGGTTGTTTACCTAAAAGAATGGCAATGGCATTACGTGTCTGAGCAAGTGCAATTTCTAACTCAGGTATCGTCGATAAGGTGGCAAAATATTGTGTTTTTGCCTGTTGTAAATCCAGTTCTGAACCTTCTCCGCTGTTAAAAACATTGGTGGTGATTTCATAACTGCGCTGTTGAATTTTAGCATTCTCATGTGCAATTTTTATGCGGTCTTGAGTGGTACGATAAGAAAAATAGGCATTTGCCACCTGAGCAGCCAATAAAACCTGTGCATCCTGCTGGTTGGTGATTGAAGCAAAAAAGGCGGCATCAGCCGATTCAATGCCGCGCTGAAAACGTCCCCAGAAATCCAGTTCCCAGCCCAGGTTAAAACCCGCCTGATAATTTGTAAAGCTTTGACTCCTGGGTGCATTACCGCCATGAGACTGGTTATTGACATAACTGGCACTGCCATTAACCTGCTGTAACTGAGGATAGAGGCTGCTATTGGCAATGCCAAGAAGCGCACGACTTTCAAAAATCCTGAGACCGGCAATTCGCAGAGAATGATTGCCCTGTTTGGCCTCTTCAATCAATTTACTCAGAATGGGATCGTTAAATAAGTGCCACCAAAATTCAAAGTCAGTATGATTTTGTTTATTTTGGCTCTTTTGTGTGGCAGCATCTTGCGAAGAAGCGCCCTGCTCCAGCGTATCACCATAAACTGTCGGCTGCCATTCCTGTAACCAGTCAACAACAGGCTCTTCATAATCAGGACCAAGCGTTGTACAGGCTGATAAAGTTAATAGCCCAATAAAAAGAACAATATTGTAAAAATATTTTTTTACCAAAATAAACACCAATCCTTATATCTAAGCTTTCTCTTCAACTAATGAATCTATACCTTCATTCATTTCATTATCAGATTCCTGGATCTGATCATCATCGATCCATGCCATAAAAATAACATAGGCCAGTGAAAGAAAAGTCGCACCGATAAAGAGTCCAATGAGTCCCGCGGACATCATACCACCTAAAGCACCAATTAAAACAATCGGCATGGGAGCTTCGACACCACGACCAAGAAATATAGGCTTAAGCACATTATCAGCAAAACCAGCAATCACAAAATAAATAGTAAACACAATATTCATGACTGATGAATCACCACTCCACCAGATATAGACAACTGTTGGTATGGTAAAGATAATGGCCGGTAATTGAGCAATACCAAAAACCAGAACAAGCAATGCAACAATGGCGGCACCGGGTAAACCAATAAAGATAAAACCCACACCGAAAATCAGTGCCTGAATGGTTGATACACCAACGACACCCATGGCAACAGAACGAATCGTCGCTGTAGAGAGTTTATGTAAAGACGCTCCTTTTTTATGTCCTGCCAGGCGATTAATGATTTTTAACATACTATCACTGCCGGACTGGCCATAGGCCAGCATAATCCCGGCAAATATCATTGATAGTAAAAATTGCAGCAGGCCGCCCGCCATACCAGCAGCAAATTCCAAAGCGCCCTTAGCAAAGCCTTCCAGTTGGGGACGAATTTTTTTTAAAAACTCTGGTAAATTTTTTGCAGCCTGCCCCCAAACTTCATACACTTTCTTACCAACAATCGGCCATTCTGCCACACTGGGTGCAGGCGGTTTAACTGTGATCGTATCACTGCTATATTTAGTATGTGTCTCCTGAACAAAATCCACCAGCGAACCACTTAACATCACAGTGGGCGCACCCAGAAAAAGTATTCCACAAAGCACAAAAATAGTGGCTGCCCGCCCCTGATTGCCACCAAGTTTACCAGCCAGTTTCTGGTGCAGAGGAAAGAAAATGACAGCAAAAATCAATGCCCACAACATGATACCCATAAACGGGTTGAAGATTTTCAGACTCATGTAAACTAAAAAGCCAACCAGTGCGACACGAATCAAAATATCAGTGAGATCTTTTTTAATCATTTCTCTAATCTGATTTTTTTCTATTTCCATTTTTTTCAAACCTTATAGACAATTAAATTAACAGTTAAATTCAATTCATAGATAGGGTAGAGACGTTGCATGCAACGTCTCTACCCTATCTATGAAAAGCCCAAAAGAGCAACTTTACCAACATCTGAAGAAAATATTTTCCCATATTTCAATGTTGTTAATAATACATCGAATCATTCATATATAGTACACCAGGATATTATTTATTTTAACAAAAATATCCTTCTCTCCAATGATGTAGGAGTTTTCTCACATGCCGCATTAATATCAGAAAGAATATTGATGGCGCCTGGTTTTCATTAGACTGAGGGAGATAAACTCAATATAATTGAAATATTATGATCTGTATTATCATAAATTTAAAACTAATTACAAGGAAATAAAATATGAAAAAATTACTTTTAACTCTTTGCTTATTTACTATCTCATCAGCTCATGCTGTTGATTATGGCCAGCTCTATGATTCTGTCGATAAAGGCAAAGCTGCTGAATCGATTGATGCAACTAAAGCAATGGAAGCTGTTAGTACTGATGGTGTAGACTATCAAAAAGCTTATGACTCTGTTGATAAGCAAAAAGCGTCTGATTCAGTTGATATGCAAAAAGCAACTGAAGCGATGATAAAGTAATAGAACTTAAAGATTGAAATTTGAGCTTTAGCCCCGCCAGCTTATCGTAGAATTGGCGTGACTTTAACTCAAAGATAGTCACACTCCGAAGATTGCTTTACCAGGAACAATTAACTGACAACTAAAAGTTCAATTCTTACTTCTCTAACTGCTTTTCGACTTCCTGATTGATTTTCTCTACACCTTTCTTAATTTTTTCTTTGACTTTAATGATTGCTTTTTTACCCTGGTTTAACATAACCGTATTGACGCCATTAGCCAATTCATTTTTATTAACTACTTTTCCATTTATAACCATTTTATTGGGATAAGTGGAATAAGCAGCAGTGGGAGTATTAAATTCCTCGGCACCGGTTGCATCCTGATCAGGCGTATAAGTATAAAAACAGGAAGCCTGATCAACTATCTGACCATCAGGTGCTGCTGAAGAATAAGACACCTGCATTTCAAGGTCCTTATAACCTCTTATGACAGGCTCATGTTCCTGCCATTCACGGTTTTCAGGTGAATTTAAAAATAATACCATCAGATCCTGACACATCGTTAAACGAACATCGGGTGTTTTTGAGCATGAAATGGTTGCAAGACTAATCATTGTAATCACTATAAAAAGCGGCCAATGAAACGAAGTAAAGTGTTTTTTGTATAACATATTTTTTCCAGTTAAAATATTTACAATTTTAACCCATAAAATAACAGGTTGAAATTAAAAAATCATTTATAAATACAATAGAATATGGGTATAGTTCTTTTGCTACGATATTCGAAAATAACAACTTTAGGCGAATAAATTCGCCCCTACATGACCGAATTCCGTAGTGTAGGGGCGAATTTATTCGCCTAATAT
>DAOVUK010000388.1 GCA_030632625.1 Gammaproteobacteria bacterium | reverse complement strand
GGTGTCGTTTGCCTTGCAAGGGGCTTTTCGAGGCAGGACGCCGAGGAAGAGCGGCACAGGGATGTGTTCAAAGCGTCCCCGGCAAGGTGAACGACACCTGACCAACTTCCGGCTTTAAAAAACACCACTTTCGAGCGACACTCATTCTTTTCAAAATACCGCTAAGGTAGTAAACTGACAAAAAGACGCAAATTTGTGAAGAACCAAATTTATAATAATTTCTATTGGGGGCGACAATCACTGCGTAACCCATAAAGAGATGCGTCTTATTTATGGATAGTCGCTAATTATGATACGAATGAATGGCCAGGAAGTCACTTGCCATGTTAGAAATAAAGGCAGAGAAAAACAAATTCACACTGACAATTGGGTTTGATCATCCTGGGAATCATCGCAATATTCATTCATGCCCGCAATCTGCTGCATCATATCCCGATCTTTAATCACAATATGTTTACGTTCTGCTTCGATAAGTCCATCTTCCTGAAAACGGGTAAACATACGACTGACTGTTTCAACTGCTAACCCCAGATAATTGGCAATATCATTGCGTGACATGCTGAGATAGAATTCGACTGAAGAAAAACCACGTTGCTTGAAACGCAAAGAAATGCTTAATAAAAAAGCAGAAAGCCTAGCCTCAGCAGTTTTTTTACCTAACAGCAGCATCAACTCCTGATCATCAAATATTTCTTTACTCATCAGACGCAGCAGCTGGTGCTGCAATGTAGGTAATTCCTGTGCCAGTCCTTCTAGATGTTCAAAAGGTACTTCACAAACACTGGTGGTTTCCAGGGCTTTGGCGGCGCAGGGGTGCTTGCCTTTACCAATTGCATCCAGTCCCAGTAATTCACCGGGTAAATGGAAACCCGTGACCTGTTCCTGACCATCAACTGTCGGAGAATATGTTTTCAGAGAACCTGAGCGAACAACATAAATGGAGTGAAAAGAAGCGCCCACCTGAAAAAGATGCTCATTGCGTTTCAATGGTCGTTTACGCTCAATAATGCTATCCAGTTTTTCTAAATCTGCACCATTAATTGAACGGGGCAGACACAGCTGATGTAAACTGCATTCTTTACAGGCAACTTTGACCGAATGAAAATCGACAACTTTCTTATGCCGCAGTTTATTTTGTTGTGTCTTTTGTTGCATAAAGATACCCGTATCAGTCATACTCATCTCTGTATAATCAGAAATGCAGCTAAACAATTGATAAATGTCAATTCTATACTAAAAACGCTTGAAAAAACAGCTGCAATCTTAGATATTGCTAATATTTATAAGACTCCTATAATACAGGATAATGCAGAGTATGAAGCAGCAGCAACTTGTGCCTATATTAACCTGTAATAATCAGATGAAGCTATTACGATTCAACTGATTATTCCAGCTTTAAGCCAATGCATCACACCTTATAGTTAAAATCTATAGTTAAAATCTAAACAACCGTTAAAAATTTAATGCCAATGGAGCTCAGCAGCTAATGTCGGAAAACAGGCCGGACAGGCAAGCCTCAGTAAAACGTGATACCAATGAAACCCGTATTGAAGTGAACATTAACCTCGACGGCTCAGGACAAGGTAAATTTGCTACCGGGGTGCCTTTTCTGGAACACATGATAGACCAGATTGCACGTCATGGTATGATTGATATCACCATCAAAGCTCAGGGCGATTTAGACATCGATGCGCATCATACAGCAGAAGATATTGGCATCACTCTGGGTATGGCGATGAAACAGGCCCTGGGTGATAAAAAAGGTATTAGCCGCTATGGGCATGCTTATGTTCCTCTGGATGAGGCACTGTCCCGTGTGGTCATTGATTTTTCCGGTCGTCCCGGCTTTGAAGATCATGTTGATTACCAGCGTGAGACTATCGGCAGCTTTGATACTGAATTGTTTCATGAGTTTTTTCAGGGCTTTGTCAACCATGCGCTGGTAACGCTGCACATTGATAATATTCGCGGCCGCAACAGCCACCATATTGCGGAAACCGTATTCAAAGCATTTGGTCGTGCAGTACGCATGGCAATCAGTGATGATCCCCGCATGCAGGGTACTATCCCTTCGACCAAGGGTAGTTTATAATATTGCCCTTTTAACCTGGAAAAATCAGAACTCTTGAGTAACAAAAAATTTAACTAAAATAATTTAAGTATGTTTATGTTACCCAAATTATTTCAGCCAAAGTTTTTTAGTTAAGGACTTCTAACTAAATTATGACTACTTCTATTACAGTTGCTGTTATTGACTACGGCATGGGTAATCTGCATTCCGTTGCCAAAGCACTGGAACATGCCTCTTCTGCAAGCAGCAGCTCTGCAAAAGTGCTCGTCACTTCAGATAAACAACTCATCGCCAATGCTGACCGGGTGCTTTTGCCTGGTGTAGGTTCCATGCGTGACTGTATGGGTGAAATGCAGCGCCTTGATCTGCTTGATACGATCAAGCAGGCAGCAGCGAACAAACCCTTTATGGGCATATGCATCGGCATGCAGGCTTTAATGACCCATAGTAGCGAAAATGACGGCGTTAATTGTCTGGACATTATTCCCGGAGAAGTCGAACGTTTTGCAGATGATCTCCATGATCCTCTCTCTGAGTCAGCACAGACCAATTCAGACATGCGTCTGAAGATACCTCATATGGGCTGGAATCAGGTTACCCAGCAAATTAAACACCCGCTATGGAAAAATATTCCTCAAAACCAGAGATTCTATTTTGTCCATAGCTACTTTGTAGTCCCCAAAACGCCTGATCCTATTGCTGGTTCTACCCAGTATGGTCACCCGGTTTGTGTCGCCCTGGCTCAGGAAAATATTTTTGCGACACAATTCCATCCGGAAAAAAGTGCCGATGCCGGCTTACAATTATTTTCTAATTTTATAAATTGGAATGGCAGTTATGATGAGTCTTCCTGCGGCTAGTGTGCATCCGTTGAATTAACACCGCTGTACGAATGAATTCGCACCTACAAAGACAATCATTAATTTATCAATAACATATAAATACGAAAAATGTAGGTTCGACAATCACTGTGTGACCCATAAAGGGATTCGAACAAAAAAGCCTATTTATGGATGGGCACTAGCTGGGAACCTGGAAAAAATAAATTTTCCACGGTCCTAAGCTCTCGAATATAAAAGAAAAGTGAGAAACAAATGATATTAATTCCTGCTATCGATTTAAAAGATGGTCAATGTGTTCGCTTGCGTCAGGGGCGCATGGATGATGATACAGTTTTTTCCGATAATCCAGTTGAAATGGCAGGTCGCTGGTATAATGCTGGTGCCCGCAGGCTGCATCTGGTTGATTTAAACGGTGCTTTTGAGGGTAAACCCGTCAATGGTGAAATTATTCAGGAAATCACCAGAACTTATCCTGATCTGCCGGTAGAAATTGGTGGTGGTATCCGTACAGTTGAAACCGTAGAAGCTTACCTTAATGCCGGTGTCGCTTATGTCATTATCGGTACCAAAGCCGTTGAAGATCCTGACTTCGTTAGTCAATTATGTAAGGAATTTCCGGGTAATGTTATTGTTGGTCTGGATGCGCTCGATGGTAAAGTCGCCATTAAGGGCTGCGCAGAAGTCTCTGATATTGATTTATTCGACCTGTCAAAACGCTTTGAAAATGATGGCGTTGATGCCATTATTTACACAGACATTAATCGTGACGGCATGATGCAGGGCGCTAATGTTGAACATACAGCCGCTCTGGCTCAGGCAATCACTATTCCTGTTATTGCCTCGGGCGGAATTTATGATTTAAAGGATGTCGAAGCAATTTGCAAAGTTGCTCACCATGG
>DAOVUK010000440.1 GCA_030632625.1 Gammaproteobacteria bacterium | reverse complement strand
TGCCCGGGTCGATGATTGAGCGGCTCAGGCAATAATACTCTGAATAAAGTTTCACGCGCAGTTAATGGCTCAACTAATTGAATCTCTGCCATCATGGGAATGTAGGGATTGTAGTAATTATTATCTGGAGAAGCATTCATTGATCCAGCTCCTTCTCTACAGATAAAGAGCTGGCAGACAAACAGACATCATTAACAATATCAAAAATATCAATGCCTGTGGTGCATTGACGGCCACAGCGGCCGCAGCCGGTACAAAAAGCCTGGTCAAATCGCTGTGCTAAATAATCAAATTTACGTCTGACACGATGACGTTGCCGGGCAGCCGGATCTGCTCTGAAATTATGGCCGCCTGCTACTTCGGCAAAGCCGGGGTTCAGACAGGCATCCCAGTGGCGGGTTTTTTTGCCCCTTGTTTTACCTAAGACGCCGTCAAGTTCCAGCTCATCCTGAGTCTCAAAGCAATAACAGCTTGGACAAACCAGGTTACAGGTACCGCAGGAAAAACAGCGCTCAGCGTATTGCTGGTAAATTTTATCAGCGTCCTCCTGATGAATGATTTTTGACAAGTGCTCAACAGGTGTCACAAACTGCCGGCCAAAGGGCTTAGGACGGCCAGCCAGAGCAGACGCTTTTAATTCATCAGGGTTTGCACAGACATCCGCCGCCAGTGTTTTTATTAAGTCAGCACCTCTTGAACTCAGCACTTCAAGCAAACACTGCTGTTCTTTATTTTCAGAAAGTTCGGCAAGGGGGGTAATAAAAATATCTGCCCCTGTTTGAAAATCCAGTGACTGAGCTGCTGCACAAAAACAATGATCATCACAGGGTGTCAAACAGTTAAACGCAATAATATCTGTTTTTTCTCTACGCTGTAAATAATGAGTATCTTTTATACCATCAGCAAAGACTTCATCCAATAAATAGATGCCTTTTAAATCACAGGCACGAACGCCGGCAAGAATTTGAGCATCAATGTTTGCATCCTGACTGAAATGATAGTGCCCCTGTTCATCTTTATGATAGGTAAAAAGAATTTCTCCATCCGGGAAAATATTTTTTCCGGGCGGTAAAATTGTTGGTTTATAGGAGATTAAATCCAGTGGTTGATGTTTTTCAACTGTTTTTGAATGAATGGCTTCAAAACGATAGTTGACCGCTTCGGTTTTTTTAGGGAAGAACAGCCGCTGTTTTTCAGCAAGCTTGAAAAACCAGGATTCTATTTGATCAAGGCTGGCAATATAGGCATTCATATTCAGTAATTCGCAAATGAGTCTACTTTAAAAATAGTTCATTTTGATAACAAATCAAGTGGTTTAGGGAATACGAATGATGGTTGCTGAAGTGAAGGGGCAAACCTGTGTGTTCGCCCTTTTTTTGGGTTAAATGAAGGGCGAACACACAGGTTCGCCCCTACACAAACAGCTTTAGAACTTATAGTTTACCCCGGCATAGACTGAACGGCCCATACCTGGAACAGGAGTACCCCATTTAACACTTAGAGGCCTACCATCGCTCATAGTCTGTCCCTGTCCCATATAAGTACCACCTAAAGGATCATTATAGAATTTATCAAGGACATTCTCGACACCCACATCAATGCGTACATTTTTCCATTCATAACTGGTACGCAGATTGAGCAAGCCATAGCCACTGGTTTCGAGCTCATTTCTGGTGTCTGAAACATCATCTTTTTTCTCCACCAGTTCAAGCTCAACAGAATTGGTCCAGTTACTTATACTTTGCACAAGTGCAAACTTCCCATTTAACGGCATCATATTATATAAGTTATCATTGGTATCCTCATTTTTACCTCTAACATAACTTATTATACCATTTGCAGAAAAGCTGCCGTATGGCGTATGTTCTGCCAGAGATAAATTACCTGAGATATCAAGACCATATAGTTTGGCTGACTCATTGACAAATTGGAGATAGACAAAACCAACGTCTTCACCTGTTCCAGTTGGTTGGCCTGCTAAGCGTTCAGCATCAATATAATCATCAACATAAGTATAGTATGGTGTCAACTGCAGTCCCCATTTGCTCTGCGCAGCATCATGCAGGTCGAAGGTTGCACTAACTGTGTGGGAAATTTCAGGTTCCAGGTCGAGATTACCAACATAGCCATTGCCGTCACCCGCCCAATTGATCATACGCATAGCCATACCACCCGTTGACCAGGTATAACGCTCATAGAGATTAGGTGAACGGGTCTTCTGAGCATAACCAAATTCTATATCAGTCATATTATTCATATTAAACTGTGCCATTGCAGTCAGATCGATATTGTGATCGGTTATATCACGATCAGCCGCATTAAAGTCAGCAGCATCTGCATCATACTTTGCATTATAGCCCTGAACTTCACCAGCATCCATATCTACCGTCTCACCACGAATACCAAATTGAGTAAACCACTGTGGATTCCATTGTGCCTCCCATTCAGCAAAGAGAGCAGTACGATCACGTTCACCATCATTAATATTTATGAAGGTATCAGGCCACATTCCTCCTCCTGATGCTTCCCACCAGTCATCCAGTCGATATTCCTGCAGTTCAGCACCAACCCTGAGCAGGTCTCTTGACGATAACGGGATATCTGCCATAACAACGCCACCCGTATTTTTGCCTCTGGTATCCATAGGCATACCTGCCGCACAGGTTTTTGAAGGTTCACAGGGAATTTCTGCAGGAAGCGTACCCATAGGCCCATACCAGAATTGTTTGTCATCATCAAACTGCATTTCGTGCCGGGTTCTTTCTTTGTAGACTCGGGCTTCCAGGTTACCCCAGTCATATTCCCCTTCATAGCTTAAGTTATACTGTTCACTATCATTACCGGTCATATCCATGCGCTGATTAACCCAGGCCTGATAGGGAATATCCTGTTCACCATATTTAAACTCGAGCAGGTGGTTTTCATGTTTTAGAGCCAGACTAATAGACTGATTCGTTGCTTTATAGAAAGTGGAACCAACTTCATCACCATCCAGATTGTGAGTCCGGTCTATGGCTGCAGGACCCTTTGGCTTAAAATCATCGCCAGCATCATAATTATCAGCTTTAGCAGTTGATCCCTGATAAGTGATGCTCAGCGTTTCACCAGCAACAGTTGCTGAAATGTTTCCACCCTGTGCATTGCCATTGCTGCGAAAATATCCACCGATCTCTCCTTTCGTTAGCAAATCTTCACCATCTGCTGCAAAGACTGGGGCAGGTGAGTTCACTAAAATCGTACCGC
>DAOVUK010000454.1 GCA_030632625.1 Gammaproteobacteria bacterium | reverse complement strand
TGCTGATTTAGCCGCAATTGGTGAAGTGTTCAAAGATTATCCGGATATTATTATTGCCAGTGATGACATGTATGAGCATATCGTCTGGTCAGATGAGCCGTTTTGTACTATCGCTGAAGTCTGCCCGGCTCTATATGATCAAACCGTCACCATGAATGGTGTCAGCAAGGCTTATTCTATGACCGGCTGGCGTATTGGTTATGCGGCAGGTCCGGCAGATCTTATCGCGGCGATGACCAAAATCCAGTCACAAAGTACGTCCAATCCCTGCTCTATATCTCAGGCCGCAACACTGGAAGCTTTAAATGGTGATCAAAGCTGTATTCAAACCATGTTAAAGGCATTTAAAGAGCGTCATGATTATGTGGTTGAGGCGGTTAATAGCATTCCCGGTATGCAGGCACTCCCTTCACAGGGTGCATTTTATACTTTTGTGAATATGCAGGATCTGATTGATCAAACCGAGGGTGTGGATGATGATGTTGAGCTGGCGGATTATATTTTAAGTCTGGCAGAGGTTGCTTTAGTCCCCGGTTCTGCTTTTGGTGCGCCGGGTTATATGCGTATCTCATTTGCCACCAGCATGGAAAATCTGCAGGAGGCCATTAAACGTCTGCAGAAACTGTTTGATTAATTTTCAGGAATAATAATACCCTATGAGTGATTTCCCCTTCGTCGTTGATATTCAGGATACAGCGCACTTTGAACAGCAGGTCATTGAAGCCTCTAAACAACAGGCTGTACTGGTTGATTTCTGGGCAGACTGGTGTCAGCCCTGCAAGGTATTAATACCATTACTCACTCAATTGTCTGAGCAATACCAGGGTGCTTTCATTTTAGCCAAGGTGAATGCCGATGAGCAGCAGGAGCTGGTTGCTGCGGCTGGCGTGCGTAATTTACCCACAGTCAAGCTGTATAAAGACGGCGTCATGGTTGATGAGTTTATGGGTGCCAAAACAGAAAGTGAACTGCGCCAGTTTCTCGATGCCCATATTGAAAATGAAACCGACCATAAGATAAATGAGGCGCTGGCCTTATCGGAGTCGGGTAATTATGCACAGGCAATAGAGACTCTTAAACTACTGAATCAGGAAGATCCTGGCAACACCGGCGTTTATCTCGCTATTGCCAAAGTGTATCTGCAATCCGCTGATTTTGAAAATTGTGAGGCGGTGTTAAAGGCGCTGCCGGCTAATGTTCAGGCCAGTGATGAGGCCAGAAGGATTCAGGATGAACTCAATTTAGCTAAAGCAACCAGTGATGCACCCAAGGTGGATGAGCTGCTTTCACAATTGGAAAATGCCCCTGATAAACATGAAATCCGGGTGCAGCTGGCGAATCAGTATATTGTCTCTCATCAATACGAAGCGGCACTGGAATCATTGCTCTACATTCTAAGACAGGATATGAATTTTCAGGAAGGTGAAGCCAAAGCTGCCATGCTGAAAATTTTTGACACTCTGGGACCACAGGAACCGCTGACACGAAAATATCGTAATAAATTAGCGACTCTTCTCTACTAATAAAGAGAGATTAATAGTGCAAGTATCACGGGTAGAGACAAGGCATGCCTTGTCTGTACGGTTACGTAACGACCGCCAGGGTGGTAAGCATCATACGTAGAGACGTTGCATGCAACGTCTCTACATTCACCGAGTGGATACAAAAAGTACGCAATAATGTGAAGAATCCTATTTTTTTCCATTCACAGCATTAAGCCGCGCAGCAAGTCGCTTGGCAGGCATATAACCGGGCAGGCTGGTACCATCTTCCAGGAACATGGCAGGCGTTCCTTCCACACCTAATGCCTGACCTAACTGAAACTGTTGAGCTACTGGATCATTACAGTCCTTCTTAGCGATGGCTTTACCTTCTTTAGCATCGCCCATTGCCTTTGCCGGATCATCTGCACACCAGACATTAACCGCTTTCTGATAGGAACGGGTGCCGAGCCCTGATCTTGGATAGGCCATATAGCGAATGGTGATCCCCTCAGCATTGTAATCTGCCATTTCACGGTGCAGTTTTACGCAATAAGGGCAGTCAATATCAGTAAAGACAGTGACTTTGGCTTTTTCATTTTCTGCAGGATAAACAATCATTTGACTTTCATCCATGGCTGCAAGCAGTTTACCTCTTGCATCGCCACGCTTCTTTTCCGTCAGATTAATACGTTTTTCAACATCAATAATGTCACCGCGGAACATCAAAGAAGCGTCTTTATTAAAGTAAAACACAGTTGAACCATAACTCACTTCATAAAGACCGGGCAGTGCGGATTCTTCGACACTGCTTGGTTTGGTGCCGGGCATTAACTTCTCCAGAGCACTGTCCAGCTCAGGTGTTGACTTTGCCATAGTAGTTGAACTCACCATTGCTGCGCTCACGGCAATCATTGTTACCATGCCCGCAATAATACTTTGTCTGGCGAGTTTTTTAGTTTTTTGTTCAGTGCTCTTTTTTATAATAGATGTCATCAATTTGTTTCCGTTTTAATCTCTGAAATTTGTAAATTGTAATGCCACAGATAGTTCCTGTTTTTTCAGCATTGCCATTACAGCCTGTAAATCATCACGTTTTTTCCCAGTCACCCGAACTTGTTCACCCTGTATTGCAGACTGAACTTTTAACTTTTTATCCTTAATCAATTTAACAATTTTTCTGGCATTGTCTTTATCAATACCCTGACGAATAAGAAGCTTTTGTTCCATTGATTTGCCATTGGGTTTTATATCACCCTGTTCCAGACTTTTAACGTCTACTTTTCGGCGTACTAATTCAGTGAGCATAATATCCAGTACCTGTTGTACCTGAAATTCACTCTCACTGATCAATGTGACTTCTTCTTTTGACTGCTTAACAGTCGTTTGAGTTCCCTTAAAATCAAATCTTTGTGTAATTGCACGATTAGCATTATTAACTGCATTGGATAATTCATGCATATCAATTTCTGAAACAATGTCAAATGAAGGCATATTCTATTCCTGTGAACCTATTTCTAAATAAAAGCCAAATGTGATCTATGAATAATAATCCTGTCCATTTTAATTAGCAAAATAAAATTGTCAATTCTTATAGTCCCTAAGCTCT
>DAOVUK010000469.1 GCA_030632625.1 Gammaproteobacteria bacterium | reverse complement strand
ATGCGGTCAGGAGGGTTCGGTGGACTGGTTGGCCTTGCGGGGGTATTTCGAGGCAGGACGCCGAGGATAAGCGACCCATGGATGGGCTTGAAGCGTCCCGCGCAAGGCCAACCAGTCCACCGAATCATTCCGTTTTCGCCTCAAGGCGCCTACTGTTGGCAGCACCACGTTTCGAACGCCTACTCGAGTCCGCTCGCATAAGTCGCCACAGCTTCAATTTCCATTTCAGTCAATTTTGAGGCAACAGAATGCATAATGGCATTATCATTGTGTCTTTTTCTAGTGTGGAATTCAGTTAATTGATCAGAAATATAGCGTTTGTGCTGGCCTGCAAGCCGGGGCAGTATATCGGAGCCCTCACCATTTTCGCCATGGCAGGAAGCACAGGCCGGAACGCCTGAATATTCATTGCCGCGATGAAAAATATACCAGCCAACCTGAGCAAATTCTTTATTCCGGACACGATGTTTCAGAGTGGGCTTGCTGCTGAAGTAATCTGCCAGAGCAGTAATTTCCGGATCGGTTAAGTCTTTTGCCATTTCATTCATGGTGCCTGTACGCTGACCGCTGCGAAAATCATGTAATTGCTTAACGATGTAATTTTTGTGCTGTCCAGCCAGTCTGGGATAAACAACATTCGATGCTTCACCCTCAAGGCCATGACAGAGCTGACATTTGCCCTGCACAATTTTTAAGGCAACTTCCGCTTCAGGGGTAACTCCTGCTTCAGTGGCAGGTTCAGGCTCTGATGCAGATAAGGGACTGAGAATACAAAATAAACAGAAAAACCAAAAAAGTCGAAACATATTAATTCCTTTGCAGTGATTATAATTAATAATGACTGTTTTTTTTAACATTGTCTATCTTTACCTGAAAAATAGAGGCAGGGCATGCCTTTGCCGGCATTAAAAAAATGACATAAGCGAATAAAAATAAGCATTCTGAAGATGTCCTGACAATGTTAAAATAAACTGCTATAAAAATGCTTAAGTATATGATGATTTAGTGTTTGTCTGCTAATATAAATATAAATATAAATAAATGTTCTCCCGGGTACTGCCTGGAAACAATTCATAGAGCTGCGGCTATTGATACAAAAAAAGTATATGAAAAAAAGCACAATACTTATTGGGAGTAGTGGTTTGTTGCTGGCTTCTTTCTCATTTGCAGAAGATTATACGGACTCTTTACTTGATTTAAGCTGGGAAGAATTAACACAGGTCAAAGTCATTATTGCTACCGGTACAGAGCAGGCGATCGATAAGGCTCCCGCAACGGTGACGGTGATAACCGCTGATGATATTAAAAAGACGGGGGCGACCAATCTGACGGATGTTCTGGAAAGTGTACCGGGCGTCCATATCAACGCTAATTCCTTTGGCAACAGGCCCTTAGTCCATATGCGTGGAACCGGTAGTTTTCAGACTTTGCTGATGGTCAATGGTAATGATACCAGAGATCTCATGTGGGCCTTTGGTATTTTCTGGAAGGGGATACCGGTGAGTGCGATTGAGCGTATCGAAGTGATTCGTGGTCCCGGTTCTGCACTTTATGGTGCAGATGCCAGCGCCGGAGTCATCAATGTAATTACTAAAACAGCGGGTAAAATTAAGGACACTGAAGTTGGATTTCGAGCGGGCAGTTTTGATACTCAGACGGCCTTTATGCAGTCGGGCGGAGAATGGAATGGTTTTGAGCTTGGCATGACGGCAGAGTTTTCCACCACAGATGGACCTGATCTCCATATTAAAGCGGATCATTCGGGTGCATCCGGACACCCGGACTATGGTTGGGACAATCAGGATATTCGTTTTTCTATTGCCAGTGATCACTGGCAATTCCTGGCAAACTATATGAAACACGATAATCTGGAAACGGGCATGTCAGGTGCGGGCTTTTTTGATCCGGTGACCAACAATGCTGATGACGAGCGCTTTGATTTTGATTTAAACTATAATAATGAGGATTTCAGTCAGGACTGGGGGGTGAATGCAAAACTCCATTACCAGGATCTTGACTATTCATCGGATGATGGTTTTCAGGAAAGTCCCCCCAATGCCAGCTATCCGGATGGCAGGATCAATCATATGGAATCGTCTGAACGGCAAATAAGTTTTGAGTTCAGTGGTTTGTATTCAGGTTTTAATGATCACAGTCTGCGCATGGGGGCCGGATATGACTGGCAGGATTTGTACCGTGTTAAACAGGAAGTCAATTTTGGTACCGGCCCTGTTAGCAGTCTGATAACAGGCACTGAGCCAGTGGATATTTCTGATACACCTTACGCGTTTGCACCAGAGAAGACTCGAAGAATAGAACATGTATTTTTTCAGGATGTCTGGGCGTTTGCCGATGGCTGGGAATTAACCGCCGGGGCACGTTATGATCATTATTCTGATTTCGGTGATACGCTTAATCCCCGTGTCGCACTGACCTGGCAAAGTACAGAAAAACTAAGGACTAAGCTGATGTATGGTCAGGGATTCAGAGCCCCCTCTTTTCAGGAGCTGTATTCAATTACTTCCAGATCAATACCCAATTCTGACCTGGATCCGGAAGAGTCGGAAACCATTGAGCTGGCATTCTCATATGCAGCCACCAGAGATCTGCAATTGGGTATGAATTTATTTAATTTTGAAATTACTGATTTTATCAGCCGGGATGAAAATAATCAGTACCAGAATGGCGGCAATCACACCATATGGGGTGTGGAAATGGAAGCCCGCTGGCAGGCAGCAGAAAATCTCAGTTTTTCCGGGAATTATACCTATCGTGATCCGGATGATAATGATTTTCGCCAGGTGACAGAAGCAGAGCAGGAAGCTTACTTTCGCTCAGACTGGCGT
>DAOVUK010000003.1 GCA_030632625.1 Gammaproteobacteria bacterium | reverse complement strand
TATCCTGAGGTCTCTACTCTGCAAATAAAAACTAATCATACCGATCAACATCCTGCCGTGGATGAAATGCATTCATCACACATTCCGCCGGCACATAATCAATCTAAACAGCCAGATTTACTGGATGATAATGATGGCAGTCGTCAATCGACGAAAATTAGCAAGCAACAAATTAATCCTGAGCAAATAGACATCAACAGGGATGACAGCTATGCCCATCGTTCCATAATATCATCAAGGCCTGACACTGAAACACAGGAAAATCTTCATCATCAGTACAGTGACGCTTCGATGCTACAGGCTGAGAACACAATTAATGAGGTAAATGATAAGCAATCAGACGTCCTGATGCAGATGCAAAGGCTTAAAGCTGAACAGGCAGAATTACACAGCGAACTTAACGCACAGCCGTCGGCTGCTGCAGTGCAGGCCCAGGTGATAGATAATTATTCAATTGCAAATAACCCGCTCAGGCATATTGAAAATAATCATGTAAACTCTAGTGAGGCGCCTGCAAAGTCAGCAGAGGTAAAGATCGGTCAGGTTGATGTGTTTATAGAACCACCTCATCGTTCAGATAGTCGTCAAACATCAGTTTCACGACCTTCATTATCACTGGCAAGTCGACATTATTTGAGGCGACCCTAATGTTGCCCGTTAGCTCATTATCCAGGGTAGCGTATGAACTACGTGATTTATTTGTGAGTCATATTGATGATTTCAATGACTATGAAAATATCAGAATTGGTCATCCGGCAGATACCCTTAAGGAGCTGGAAGCACTTGAAGACAGCGGGCTAAATCTATTTTTTTACGATGTGAATTATGATGGCTATCCAGTTGATGGGAGCAGTGAGAACCCATTTTATGTGCGAATTAATTGCCTGATTACCGCAGTAGGACAAAAAAGTAGTGAATCCCATGGCGCAGGAAGCAGGGATGTCAGTAAAGGAGAAAATGAACTCAGGCTAATAGGTGAAGTCATGCGCATTTTGCATGAAAAGCCTGTGCTTTCTATCGATGATGGCAATGATAATGAAATTGCCCAACTTCAGGTTATTCCCTATACCATGAGCCTGGATAATCTAAATCATATCTGGTCAACACAGAGCGAGACATCATATCGTCTGTCAGTTGCATATGAAATGTCACTGGCGCCTGTTCCATTTACCATACCAGTGAAAACTTCACCTTTGGTTGGTGATTCACAAATGCTTTCCTGGGGCAATACTTCCCGGCCTAAGGAAGATGAAAAGGCTGGTTTGATAAGTCTTAAACCTATGGTTGAATATCTTGAAATTGCAACAGATGATGATGACTGGATGCCGCATATCTGCTTTGTTGAAAATGTAGATTCAGTTCCCAGTAAACTTCATTACGTGTATTTGATTGCTGATGATTTCAATAAGGAGCTGGGTATCCAGATAGCGGCAAAAGACAATGCCAGAGTAAAAATGGTATGGAATGTATGGCGACGGAAAAAAGACAATAGCATAGTAGCGTGGCAAGAAGATATCGCTGACAAGGTTGAACCGCTGGAAAAAGAAATAAAAGATGCGGATGGAGCAACTGACCCTTTCTATCCGAATCGCATTGACTCGGACAATATTGATTCACGAAGAATTTTCAGCGTTAAATTACCCGATGATATAAAAGACACAGAAACTAAAACCTGGCAGGCTATGTTGTATGCTATTCATGAAAGAAGCGTTGAAACTTTACCTGGCAGCGGAAAATTTAAAACCCTTGTTACTAGAAGTAATTCGGTGTTGCTATACGGGGAGGGTGCATGAATAGTATGCCTTCATTGTTAGCAGAGTGGGAACGTATTGATTTGCTAGGTGCCTGCTTGAGTGCAGCCAGAAGAGGTGTTGATATTCCGCAGGAAATAGGGGAACGTCTGGGTGTTGTACAGCAGCAGGTGCATTCATTGCGACAACAGGAACCCTGGCGTTCTGTTGTGGTTCAATTTGGTTTAGAAACACTGGATCAGGATATCCTTGCATGCAGCCTTGCACCACAGGCAGAACCCCGTCTTGGCTGGATGTATCAGGAGTTACAATCGGGTATAGATTCTCCTTACCCGACACCGGCATTGATTCGTGAAATGTTTGTGATGAATTCGGAACAATCTTTTCTGGTTAAGCAGCGACTGGCGGCGAACTCACCTTTGCTTAAAAACGGCATGATTGAAGGCCATAGCTCGCATCTTTTTCAACCTATCCAGCCTTCATCGCGCGCCTGTAAAGACCTGCTTGGCTGGCCGTTAATCACCTCTGTTGATATTCCCGGTGCCGTAGAAGTACCTGTTAGCGCTACCTGGGATGATCTTGTTTTACCCGCGCATTGTATAAAAAATTTACGTGAATTTATTATCTGGATTACCCACCGGCAACAAGTCGTAAATGACTGGGGAGGACGAGTTATGGGTGGTCCTGTTGCCCTGTTTTCAGGTCCTTCAGGCACGGGTAAAACCTTTGCATCTGAAGTGATTGCCAATGCACTGGGCTGGTCACTTTATCGTGTTGACCTGGGGCTGCTGGTGAGTAAATACATTGGGGAAACCGAAAAAAATCTCAATGCCCTGTTTGATGCGGCCCATGCAAAACCCATTGTGCTGTTGTTCGATGAAGCCGATAGCCTGTTTAGTAAACGTGGTGAAGTTAAAGAAGCACGTGATCGATATGCCAATATGGAAGTGAGTCATTTGCTTTCGCGTATCGAGCGACACCAGGGGCCATGTATATTAACCTCCAATCTGCGCCAGCATATCGATAAAGCATTTACCCGACGCTTGCAGAACGTCACAGATTTTCCGCGTCCAGATGCAGCGGCCAGAGCAAAGTTATGGCAACTACATATCCCACCCAGGGCACCCTGTGATGCTGATATAGATCCAGCTTTATTAGGTAAGGAGTTCAAGCTCAGTGGTGGACAAATTCGCAATGCAGCCCTGCATGCAGCATTTCTTGCCGCCAGTGAATCACGACCCATTGGCTTAACGCATATTACCCGTGCAGTGTGGACTGAATTTTCCAAAAAAGGAGGTGAATTGTCAACCTCGAGCCTTGGTTGTTTAGCCAGTTATCTAACTGCAGAGGTGAAAGATGATCCATATTGAACGAATACGTATGTATCTGCCTGCCGGATTTGAACATCGTGCCACGTCAATCGCACGCCTTGTGGGCACTGTGCTTGCGAAACAATCTGTTTCACAGGATGTTTTGCTTGATTCACTTTCAGTGTCGCCACCGCGATTACCGTTAAACATCAGCGATGCTGAAATTGCTAATCAGATTGTTGAACAAATTGTTTCTGCTTATAGAGGAAGACAATAATGGATACACCAGTGGCTTCAGGTAATCATTCGCATCTTAAAGTTACGCGTGGAGTATTGAAAGAATATACCAACGGCGATAATCCTCTTGAGCTGCACTTTGAATTTAATCCGACAACGATTACACGATCACGGGCGATTGAAATTACTTTTGGTGAAGGCCAGGAAACTGTAGGTGGAAGAGATTTTAGTGGTACCAGTGAAATTGCACGTGTTGCACAAGGAGCAACCGTAAAGGCCGAAAGTTTTAGTGTGAAAATATTACTCGATGCAACCGATCGCATGAATGCCGGTGATGAGGATGCGCAGACAAAAGGCGTACAACCCGAGCTGGATATTTTATACAGCATGGTCGAACCAAAATTACAGGCTGCAGACGGTGCCACTACATTAGCTGCGCTGTCTCCAGATGCAGGCGATTCTCAGCCTTATCCATCGGTATTGTTATTTACCTGGGGTCAGCAGGTGCTGCCCGTATTTATGACACAGATTCAGTTCGACGTTAAGGATTACCTGCCATCGCTTTTACCTTACCGGGCAGAAGCCACCTTAACTCTACAGGTAATACAAAGTAGAAATGATTTTTATACGCAAGAGATACAACGCATGTTCTCTTCTGCACAACAAGCGCTTGGATCACTGAATGGTTTTCAGAATACGGGTGATATCTGATGTTGCACGGTTTATTAAAGTTATGGAGTAGCTTATGCCGGTAAAAGGATCGCGCTACCACAATGCGGAATTATTTTCCGTGGATAATGCGCAACTAAGGTTGTTTCCAGGGACTCGCGCACGGAGTATCGTGCGTGCGACAGGTGTACTTGAATACACGGTTAAAGATGGGGACCGTCTGGATCTTCTCGCCCTGTATTTTTATAACGATAGCCGTAAGTGGTGGCGATTATTGGATGCCAATCCACAAATTATATTTGCTGCTGATTTAACATTAAGTGAAAACGTGGGTGAAACAGTTCTTATTCCCAGAATGGTTGAAGCCGGAGCAAGACGATGAGTAACACGCAGGACTTTAGAATGCCTGCTCAATGCAGGATTACCGTAGACGGAGAAGAGATTGTTGAGCAGATGCCATACCTTGTTGAAGCTACGGTTGAAACTGGTAGAAAAGAAGCTTCAGTTTGCACACTGGTGTTTGACACAATGAGGCTGGAAGATGAAACCTGGCAGATTCAGGATGCGGGTATTTTTATTCCCTGGAAGTCATTCATGATCGAAGCAGATTTTGGTGATTATTCAGAAGAGATAATGAGAGGATATGTTAAGGAGATCAGGTCTGATACACCGGAGAAGATGGGCAAAGCACAAGTCATCGTGTTCTGTCAGGATGAAAGTCTATTGCTGGATCGTGAGCATATACGTAAAGCCTGGTCAAAAGAAGATGAAACTATGACCGATGGTGACATCGTTACAGAAATTGCCAGTGATCATTTCAGTGTTGAATCAGAACCGGGCCTGACCAATATCAGTCTGAATCAGGATAGTACATCGGTTCAGTTTTTACGTGATCGTGCCGAGGCGAACGGCTATGAATTTTATGTGCGAGCTGGCACTGTCTATTTCAAACCTTTGCAACTGGATGAAGATCCACAAGCATCAATCATGCTGTATAAGGGCGGTCGCACTAATTGCCTGAGTTTTTCCATTCAACATGATGGCCACAAGCCAGATGAAATTGGTTTGATGCGTGGTGCAGAAACAGGCACAGATGCTGAGCAGGAAACTTTCACCTCAGATCTGACATTATTGGGTAATGATGCTGCCAATAGTGCAAGTATGGGACTTGAGCAATTTATCTGGCAAATGCCTCGTCCTGGCGGAAGCTCACTTGAAGAAGTAAAGGCCAGGGCACAGGCCAGGGCAAATGAAAATGCATGGAAAATTATTGCGGATGGTGAACTCGATGGCTCACTTTACGGCCATGTATTGCTGACGCATAAACTGGTCGGCGTCTATGGCATCGGCGATACCTATGGTGGTTTGTATTACGTCGCTAAAGTGGCACATGTTTTTTCACAAAGTGGTTATCGTCAATCATTCAGGTTATTGAGGAATGCAACGGGACAAAATACAGAACCAGAAAGTGATGATTCGCTGGCGGCAGTGAGGTAGTAATGGAAGAAACACTAATACGCCTGGCCACCCAGGTGGATGAAAAACGATACGGTAAATATCGCGGGATTGTTATCGATAATATGGATCCGCAAAAACGTGCTCGTTTACGACTTCGCGTGCCTTCAGTACTGGCAGATCAGGATACCGACTGGGCCTTGCCCTGTTTCCCCTATGGCGGAACGTCTCAGCAGGGTTTGTTTATGGTACCTGAAGTGGATGCACAGGTTTGGGTGGAATTTGAAGAAGGTGATATACATCGTCCGATCTGGGTTGGTACTTTCTGGCAGCAGGAAAGTGATACACCCGAAGATGCCGCTAAAGACGAACCAACTACACGCTTACTGCAAACTAAATCGGGTCATATTTTACAGTTTGATGATGCTGATGGTGAAGAACAGTTTCGTTTGCATCATCCCTCCGATGCAGAAATGGTGATTGATCCGAATGGCACGATTACCTTAACCGATGCATCCGGAGCAATATTAAAAATGGATGCAGAGAATAATGAAATCGTGATTGAAGATGCCAATGGCAACATAATGACTATGAGTAGTGCGGGGACAAAAGTTGAAGATGCGAATGGCAATGTTATCGAAATGGCAGCGGCGGGCATTACTGCAGAAGCACCAAAAATTGTCATTAAAGGAAGCCAGGTTCATCTGGGTGATGAAGGTGGAGAACCGCTAATTAAAGGACAAAGTTTTCTGAGCATGTTCGCTACGCATATTCATACTGTGGCACCTGTGGTGGGCGGGCCTACATCACCACCGATACCACAGGGCGAGATGAGCACTCTCTCTACCACGGTAAAAACCATATGAACAGGAGATTTGTATGTCAGACCTGAGTACAACACAGTATTTGAAATTTCCATTTTCAGTGGGCAGCGATGGCCCAAAAAACAGTTCGCGTTCTGAACATGTTTATCAACAAATTGAGCAGGTGTTATTCACCAGTCCGAAAGAGCGCGTATTTCGTCCAGAATTTGGCGTAGGTATACGCAGGCTGGTGTTTGAACCCAATAATGCGGTGCTATGGAATATCACACAAAAACAGTTAAGTACTTCGCTTGCTGATGCGCTGCATGGTGAAGTTGATCCAAGGACGCTTAACATCGACATTAAAAGTGAACAAGGCAAATTAATTATTCTGATTTCTTATAGACTCGCCGCCATCAATAAACAGGAATCACAGTCATTTATCGTAGCGGAGAATAGTAATGGCTGAAACACCACGCCTGCAACTTAACTATCAGGGAAGCTGTCCGGATTGTGGTACACGGGAAGTACATCTGCCCACCGCTCTGGCTGATGCCGGGGATGATTTTGACTGGCGTGTTCGTGATTATGATGACTTTAGAATGTTTATGCTGGAAGAATTGTCTGCACGCTTTCCAGAACGAACACGATGGACACCGGCGGATCTGGAAGTGGTACTGGTAGAAGTCATGGCCAGTGTTCTGGATCAGTTATCCGACATGCTCGACAGAGTGACAACGGAAGCTTATCTGGAAACTGCCAGGCGACCTGAAACCGTTCGCCAGCTATTGAGTTTTATTGGTTATGATGCTGTCTCTGTCGCCTTGCAGAAAGATCATATTAAGGAGGATTTACAGGGCGATGCGGCCATAAAAGCCCTTGAAGATTACTGGCGGGCTAATCCTCATGCCATGGATCAGGCTAAGCAGGCAGGACCAAGAAATATTCACACACAGAAACGTATGGTCACTACGGAGGATTATGCATTGCGTATTCGTGAACATCCACTTGTGCTGCATGCCCATGCATGGAGTGCATGGAGCGGCTCATGGTTTACTGTTCATCTGGCGGTGATTGCCTGGAAAAATATCAAACTCGATCTGAATCCAGAACCAGCACCCGATGATCCTCCCGCCATTGAATACAGTCAGGAACTGAAAGATAAAATTGCTAATTTCCATCAGGGTATCGGGCTTAAATCGCCGAATTTTGATGCATCTCAGCAACCCAGTGTGCGCATGATTCTGCGACCTTATATTGATGCTTTTCGAATGGCAGGGCAGGAAGTGGTGTTGGAGGATCCTCTCTATGTCGGTATTTATATGTCAATTTCGGTCAGCCTGGCGGCCAATTTTTTTCAGTCCGAAATGCATCATGTCATTAGTCAGGTGCTGGGGCACGGGCCGGAAGGATTTTTCGAACCCGGTCAGCTTGGTTTTGGTGAAGACCTTTATGCCAGTGATATTATCCAGGCACTGATGGCACTGGATGGCATTGAACATGTCTGTCTGAACCGTTTCAAACGCATTGGTGGACAGTATCCGGATCGAGCAGAAGACGGTTTTATTTCTCTCGCCGGACTGGAGGTGGCGGTCTGTAATAATGAAGCGGATAAACCTGAAACCGGTTATTACCGCCTCAAGTTACATGGAGGCCGTAAAGGATGAACGCGCCAAAGGATCTAACACGCTGGAATCGCGCAGGCCTGAATCGTTTCAGGTATGTGAATGGCAACGCCGTTACATACCTGGAAACCCTGCGACAACAACTGGTCAAACGATTTAAAGATCCGCAAACAGGTTTGTGTGAGTGGCTAAACCCCGCAGAAGAAATTCCACAGAACGAACAGCCGCCTGAATCCGAAAATGAAACAATGTTGCAACGGCAGGAACGCTTAAGTCGTATACAAAAACGCTTGCTGGAAACTTACCATCAGGATAGACGTGACTGGGCATGGGAGATCAGCAGAACATTTGTACGTTCCTGCCATATATTAACCGAGTATGCCGATGCTTATGCAAACGAAGCTTATCTGGGGACTGCCACAC
The DNA here is from genome assembly GCA_030632625.1 of Gammaproteobacteria bacterium. Lineage (GTDB taxonomy): Bacteria > Pseudomonadota > Gammaproteobacteria > GRL18 > GRL18 > GRL18. The sequence continues at coordinate 14,922 of DAOVUK010000003.1, read as the reverse complement.
AGTGGGATCACGTGCGCCGACTGGTAGAGATGCTGGACTACCACCCGGCACCTCCGGCATCTGCCTCGACCCGACTGGTGTTCATTGCAAAGGATAACTATATCGGCACGATTGGCAAAGGCTTTCAAATAAAAAATAGTCCACTGGTCGGGGCAGATAAAGTGATTTTTGAAACACTGGAAGATGTGTTTGTAGATCCGGCACTGAATGAACTTCGTACTAAAGGCTGGAATAAATCGGACGATCCTGCAGTGTTACCGGCTGATAACAATGGCGGTGGTTCAGACTCCACTGAAGAAATTGTTACAGGTGCGTTAATCACATCGTGGTATGTTAAATCAAGTTCACAACTCAGTCCCGGTGAAATTGCCCTGGTCTATCGTGAGTTAAATAATGAGAATAATCTTAAATCAGATGAAGCAGAAGCCGCAACCATATCAGGCATAGATAAACAAACTAATGTCATTCATTTATTACCCGGTATTGTGCAATACGACTGGTTGAATCAATGGAACAAGGGCGAGACACGGCTAAGAGTGTCAGCACGCTGGAAACGTGAATGCTGGTTAAATGGCACAGATGTTGTTCGTACTGAAACACCCCACGGACTGAGCGCAGACTCTTTTGTTGGCTGGAAGATAGATTTTGACCTGTCGATACACGATGAACTTGTAACCCATGGCAGCGCTTTGGTTAATGTGGTTCTGACAGGTGGGCATTTACGTATCCGTATTTTTAATGAAATCGGCGAAAAAGTTATTGATAAAACTGAAAGTGCGTTAATTGGTGAAAAAAAGATAGCATCACTAAAATCTCAGCTGAATCCATTGCCTGCGCCTCGGAGCTTATCCCCTTCGCTTGAGCAGGCGATCATTGAAGATGCCATTTTATGCACAGCCTATACACAATGGCGACATGGAAAAATAATAGAAGTGGATAAATGGGATTTACGTTTACAGGTGAATGCTCCACTACCAAAGCCTGGTCAAAAACTATATGAATTACGCGCAATAGAAGGTTCGGTATTACCCGCAGATTATGAGGCGCTGGTATTGCTGGGCAGTGAATTTGATGCACCACCGGCTGTAGAGGCTGTAGAGCCTAAAATAGAAGTGCCTTCTAAAGCAGGCGTTCCCGAACCAATATTCACTCTTCGCAAGGTTATTACAGAAAGTATGACTGATAGCAGTGGTGGTGGCGGTGGATTGCTGCCTCCCGCTTCACTGCCTGCAATTGGCACTTTTTTATTTCCGTCTCCTCTGTTGCCGTTGGATCTTGTAAAAGCGGCCGTTGAATTAATGCTGAGTATTGGGGTGATGGTGATTCCCAGTACCGGTGAGATTGTGATTAAAGGCATGCCATTTGGCGGACTGCTTGAGGGCGCAGAAAATCCACTTGAAGCAGCCACAGATCTATTCGGATTGCTAAATGAATTAAAGACTTATGTGGTAGATGTTGATGAGGATGGCAACATCATAGATGAGGATGGCAGCATCATACCAATAGATGAGGATGGCAATATCATAGATGAGGATGGCAACATTATACCATTTGAGATTGGCAATGTGGTCAAGTGGAACTCGTCATTAAAACCTGATCCAGAAACACCAGTTTCAGAAAATCAAGAAACGCCAATAATTGCGGCACTAGAAAAGATGCTAAGCGTCCCCGACGGTGAAGAAGCCACCGTGCTGTTCCAGACATTGACAGAAGATATCATCGGCAAGGGACCACTGCTTGCTATCTCAAAAGCGCCAGTCGTTAAAGCCGTCGTTGCCGCTAGTGAACCACTGTATGTGTTTAACGGTAATTCTAAAATAGGTGTGGGTGACTGGGTGGTGGGCGATTTTCCGGATGGTCTCAGGGCGCTTAAGGTAAGCGCTATTAACTGGTTTACCGATGAAGATAAAACAGAAACCTTCTCGTTAAATTTTGCAGGTCTGTTAGGCAATAAAGAACTCAGAAAAGTGTATGCCGATTTTCGTGATGAACTGATTGCTGAAGGTGCAGAACTGAATACTTCATTAATTGAAGATGAGATTGAACTGGAAATCCTGCCGGAGAGCCTGAACATTGGGCACACAGTCATCATGGATGGTTGTGGCAAAGTGCCAGTTATTTCAAAAATTGAAAATATTAATGGTAATGTCATTACTGTTAATCCTTCGATAAAGAATTGCAGCAAGGGCCAATTAATCATTCGGGCTAATGTTGTGCTTGCCGGTCACGGTGAGAATAAACCGTCCAAAATTATTGGCAGTGGTGATGCTGCAAAAACTAACCAGGAATTTACCCTGCAGGTGGAAAACGTGTCATTTACCGCTGATGCAACCATGAGCTCCGGCGTTGCCGCTGCGATAGACGTTGAAGTAGAAGGCAGGATCTGGCAGCAGGTATCGAGCCTTAAAGATTCAGCACCATCGGATCATCATTATGCCATTCGAATGACCGAGCAGGCTACTGTAAAAATTATGTTTGGCGATAGTGAAAACGGTCGTCGTCTGCCATCCGGAAAAAACAATATTCGAGTGCGCTATCGGGTAGGCTCAGGGATTGTCGGTAACCTTGCTGTAGGTGAACTGAATAAAGCGGTAAATCCTCATCCTTTACTTAAACAAGTGCATCAACCCCTTGCAGCAGCCGGTGGGGGGGATATGGAAGATATATCATCATTGCGTGAAAATGCACCACCCACTTTACTGGCACTTGAACGTGCGGTTTCATTATCAGATTTTTCTCATCTGGCTGCGGCACAAAGTAGTATCTGGCAGGCGAAGGCATACAGTGAGATTCTTCATGGCGGTAGAACTGAATCGGTCAGAGTAGTCATTGTCCCGGCCGGTGGTGTCACATCCGAAGCGGTTGAAGATGAAGTACAAGCATTCCTGCAGAAGCATGCCATGCCGGGTGTCCAGATTACAGTTGACGATTGTATTCGGGTACGATTTAGTCTTTCTATAACACTGAGAATTAAACTTGATGCGTATGTTGCCGCAGATGTTGAAAATGCTGTGTTTATTGCATTACTGGAACATTTTGCCTTAAAGAACCGTAAGCTTGGCGAGAATCTCTACCTGAGTGAAGTCTACAAAGTAGTTGAGTTTATCGAGGGTGTCGAAAACTCTATTTGTGTGCTGAATAATGACCAGCATCTGTCGGTTATTCAGGCAGAAGATGATAGTACGGTAATCTACCTGGATACAGAAGCAAAGGGCACGCCATCAATCCTGGATGTAACTGTTGAGGAGTATGCGCCATGAGTTATACCTTTGATTCCAGACTAGGCGAACAACTCTATCAATTACTGCCGGCAGTGTATCGCACGCGTGACCGTGAGCAAGCCAGAGCAAGTGCCTCAAACATAGAAGATTTAGCAAGGTACCTGGATGCCCATGGTCATCTGCTGGATCTGATCCATGCCACCCTGGAACAACAGTTGGAAGATGCGTTACCCGCGTCCAGTCAGGACTGGTTATTGCCCTATTTTGCCCGGTTACTTGCCGTTAATATCGTTTCGCCGGATTCTGCCGGCAAGCACGCCGAAGTTGATCGCGCGATTTCCTGGCGACAACGCAAAGGCACACTACTATGTGCCGAGGAAATTGCAGAAGCTGTCGGCCAGGTGGAAGTGGTAATACAGGAAGGCTGGAAGCGAGTGGCAATGACGCCACGCATTGCTATGCCACTTATTCCACTGCAAGCCTGGGATGACACACTGCAACTGGATAAGGATATTCCATCCGAAGCTGCGCGACATCCAGGTCTACCCGTGACAATGGTGGATCTTCGTCGTCCATCACGTGCGGTGGAGTCACTAGCCACTAATCCCGCTACGCAGATTTCAAAGTTTGCCGGCATACAACAAAGCTGGCGTCAGGCTAATTATCATGGTGTACCGTGTTTTCCCGGCAGCTTTGATGATGTATCACGTCGTACCGTTGATGTGCGAACCATTGATGCAGGTAAAGGGCTTTATCACCATAAACGTCTGCTGGTGTTTGCGCCGTCACCCACAGGTTTGTTTCCACTCGACAGTATACAGCTGAAATGGAGTGAGAGAACAGATTCTCGCTATGATCATTTAATTGAAGAAAAAGATGAAAACGGAGTATGGGTTATTCGAAATAAAACGCATCGGATTATCGAGATTAGCGAAATGGATATGCTCGAACCCGCCAGACCTTATCGGATCGAAGGTTTAAATTTTCTCACAGAATTATCAGTCGTGAGTGGCGGCAGCCTGAACCTGCAATCAGTTGAAGCGAACATCGTAAGCGTCACCACACCATCAACTGATGAACCTGTACTGACTGCCAGTGATTGTCTGTTTGTTACTCTTTCTTCACAGGGAGTGGTCAAGCTGGATAGCTGCACGGTACTTAATATTGCCCATATCAGCACATCGGTGCAGGCCGTCGATTGTATTTTCAACAATATTAATGGCACAGAAATTACGGGCAGTATTGAGTATTCACGTACACCTGAAAATGCACCGCTGAGTACGGATGCTAAAAAGATGAGTATAAAAAGTCATCAACGGAATACGGACAGTGTTTATGGTTACGATCAGGTCACTGATACGCCTGCGTTTATAGCGGCAACTAATTCGCTTGCTGCCCGTGCAGTACTTGGTGCCGATACAGCAGAATCTATTTATGCAGGCGCGAGTGATCAGACAGAGATGGGCTATTTTCACCGGGGTCGAAAAAACCGGCCGGTACTGATTAAAGGTATTGCTTCATTGTCGTTACCTGATGATGGCGGATATCCTTTAAGCGATATTATTTTTCAAGATGATTTAACGGTGACTAGCGGGCTATTGATATTGATACGTTCTGCAGTGCCGAAGCTAATTGTTGAAACACCTTTGAATAGCGAGGGAAATGCGCTTGCCTCATTGTCTGCAACTGACAGCCTGTTTCAGGCAATTCACGTTGAGCATGGCCTCACTCGACTAGAATACTGCACGGTAATGCTCTCAGCGAGATGTAAATACCTTCAGGCCAGTGACTGTATTTTTGCTGGTGATATATCGGGTGTACATAAGCTTCCTGAGGATAGCACGCTTAATCACTTTTTAAATTGCCTGCGCTTTTCGTCCATCCCGGGAGCGTTTCTGGAAGATATAAAAAGCCAGCCTGAGGAGAGTGTTAGTAAAAAACTCGCGAGGGCGTTACAGCTAGTCGATAAAGCAGGAAATTTACGTTTGAGAAGCAATACCTTAGAAAAACCGGTGTTTGATAAATATGCATATTGTAAGGATCTGCTGGACATGGAACTCATTACAGCACGTGACGCCCAATATGGGGAATATGGTTATGGTGTACTTGCCTTACATGCTGCTAAAGCCATTCGATTTGGTGCCGAAGACGGAGGTGAAATGGGTGCCTACCATCATGGCTATTATGCCCTTAAGGCTGAAGCCATGCTGGATAAAATGCGCGAGTTTTTGCCCGTCGGAATAGAGCCGGTACTGATATACGACAAGGGACTGTTGCAAGTACCCGTTGATAATACGAATTTGAGTAATGGGGGAACACCATGAAAACCGAGATTTCCAGGGATAGCCATCAACCACTGAAACATTATTCAGGGGTATATCAACAGCAGGGACGCATGCTTACAGATGCCGACTGGAATGAACTGGTGGAAATTATCAAGCTGCGATTAAACGATGCGCTCAAGGATGTGGTGGGCAGCACGCAGGGTAGTTATGGTGGTATGCCGCGTCACCGTGCACTGAAGATAATAAAAAATGCAGTTGCTGATCCACTCGCCATTGAGGCGGGTCATATCTATGTGGATGGTATAGCGGCAGATCTCACGGATAATGTTGAATATACAGATCAAACTGATTTTCCTTTATCAGCCCCATTACCAGCGGATCATTATTTTGTGTATGCCGACGTCTGGGAGCGCACGGTTACCCAGCTGTTAGATGAACGCCTGCGTGATAAGGCGCTGCATGGGGCCGACACCTGTAGTCGTAAACAGGTGTTGTGTCAGATTAAATGCAGTGATGTGGATCCCGAACAGTCGAGTAAAAATCCTCACAAAGGCAATGCGGAACTCATTGTTACCTTATTGAATAAAACCACCCAGCCCGATTCCTGTGATCCCTGTGCGGATCAACTGGATATAGAATCGAGAATTGGTAATTACCTGTTTCGAGTGGAAGTGCACGATGTAAAAGGCGATGCCGATAGTCCTGATGAAATCACATTAAAATGGTCAAGTGAGAATGCGGCTGAGCAGTATGCACTGAAAAATAAAGAAGCTGAGGCCATTGTGCCGCCAGGTTCGTTTACCAATGATAACTGGATCTACGAGTTTTTTGATGACACCAGTGAAAAACATTTGGGAGTACATCGGGTATCTGGTTTTTCACCTGAAAGGGAGTTATTAACTGCAGATTATCCTGCCGCTCCGCCACGTGATTTTGTACGCCGATGGGATGGTTATTGCACACTGAAAAAAAATGGCAGCTGGGTCATTAATTCACAATTCGATATTAGCCATCCGGGAGCCACTGCACCAGGCTTTGCCGACATCGATGGAACTACATTAAGCATCAATCTCGACGCCCTGAAATTAGAGCTTGAATTAAATCATGCATTCGTTGCGGGGGATTTCTGGTTGGCTGAAGTGCGTGAGGTTGAACATACACCTAATACGATACTGCTTGCTCATCAAGCACCGCATGGGATTGAGCATCATTACCTGACCCTTGGAGAAGTGACGACTGATAAACTGGATACAAATCCTGAAGCAGATCGTAAATATGCCTTTCCTGCATTAACTGAAATGACCCGTTTGTTTATGGCGGGAGGCGATGGCCAGGAGGTGGTGCCAGGTGAAGCCTTACCTCAGCCTTTGCGGGTGGGTGTGGCCAATGGTGAATATCCAGTGCAAGGGGCCAAAGTACGATTTGAAATAGTCGTTGGTGGTGGTTCATTAGCTCCAGCAAGCGGCATCACCGTTACCAGTGACAAAGGTATTGCTGAGTGTCGCTGGACACCCAATGTCATGCCTGATGCCGATTATCGAGTTAAAGCGACCCTGGTAATTCCCGATCATGTCGGCGGTGCAGATAAAGATGTGCATCCTCCGGTTTATTTTTATGCGAATTTAATCACCGCTGATCAGGTGATTTATGATAAGCAGAGTTGCGGTGATGCAGCTCATCCTACGCTGCAATCCCTGTTTGATGGTGATGCCGGGTTGCAATGGCCAGACAGGGATGGCAATGGCAGTGTCACAGTTAAGGATGTTCTTGATACTTTACTGTGTGACTTAAGATCAAACTATATTCCATTTTATCCAGAGGATTGTCCATCAGGTGTCTTAATACCGACAGTTAAATCAGGACTTGGAATTAATACAAATACGACTATTCATGATGTCCTGCAGAACCTGATATGCAAACTGGATGCTGGAATAATTCCTTACGATCCTAATAACCAGGCTTCTAGATGGAAAGACATTAAGGAGCAGCAGACTGTCATTGGAGATTTAACTGAACCGAATACGGTTCAGTCAGCGATTGATGATTTGCTTGCCTGGCTTGAAAGTACCGATATACGTTATCTTATTCCAGCCTGTGAAGCAGTACCATCGCCTACCTTACGTTCTTTACTGCCGGAAATTAAAGATATAGCAAATGGCACTACCGTTAAAATTGATATGGTGCTGGATAAATTACTTTGTGATTTCAAGGCGACACATTTACCGCTGGATAAAACAGACACAGCCTTATGCAGTGAGCTGGACGATGCGGTATCTGTTCAGGATGCACTGAAAGTTCTTTGTGACAGAAAAGCCGGTGGTGGCTGTGCGGTGACTGTCGGTCCAGGTGGAGAATATACAACGCTGGATGAAGCATTTGACAAGTTATCAAAAAAGGAGGACATCAATATCTGCTTGTTGCCGGGTACTCACCGTGTAGAGAAAGCCTGGAATATATCTGTTAACAACAGCATAAAAATCATTGGTCAGGGTTCGAGTACGTCTATCGTATCGATCCAGGATGTTATATCGCTTCAGGCAATGGATATTATTTTGCGTGACCTTACATGTACAGCTACTGATATAAGTTCAGAAAAAGCTGCTGCAGGCCACCTTATCCTTACGAGTAAAAAGATAGGAAAATGTGTTGTTGATAACTGTAACTTTTCCCGAAAATTCCGAGGTGAAAATAATCAGTGGAAACCAGTGGTGTCGGTCAGCAATATGATGCTTACCTGGAAAAATAACTTGATGGATGCGCGTCGTGTGGATGAGGAAGTATCTGCTGCAGTCAAACCAAAAAAAGACATCCTGAGAGGTGAAGCGCTTGAGGCCAATCTGGCACTGGAATTGGTTTGGGCCGACAATCTTAATGATAATGAATCCGAATTTGAGGAAAAGCTAAAAGTGGCGGCTGAAAAAATTGTCGGACTATCTGCTGCGTCTCGTACACAATTTTTTACCGCACGTGAAGAGGTGCTTATCAATAAATTACCGGATATCGAAGTAGATATTGGTCATACCGGGGCCGTGGTGCTGGAAGGGAGAATACCTTCAGCGCCATCGACACCTGCACCCTCGACTCCTTCCAGACCACCAGGGATACCCATACCTGGGAGAACGCCAGTACCTTCCAGGCCGTCTATCCCGCTAAGAACACTGGATCGAACAATGAGCCTTATTTCGGTTAGGCCAAAAACTGAAGTAAATAGTTTCTATGAAGATATCAAGTCGGCAAACGCAGACGATATTGATAAATTAATTGACCGTTTCAGAAGGGTGGCTGCATTGATATTACCGATTGATGTTGCTCTTGCATTGGAGACCAATCATGTTGAAGGCGATATATCCAGTAATGAGATTAAAGGCGATGTTGTCCTGTTTAATGATCAGGCGGATGGTGTAGGCCTTAACTGGGGTTTAACAAAAAATATTGACAGTGTTGCGAAATTTAAACTGTCGTGGGCACAAGAAAATGATTATCTGGACTATAACGGTTATTTGAATATACATGATAATCTGATACATGCAGTTTATAGCACCGTTTTATCAAGCAATATGCAACAGTTGCAGGAAGTCGTTACTGGAGTAAAGGAAAACAAATTACAATTAATTGCTTATGAGTCATTATCTGTTCGCGATAATATCTTTTTAGGTCTGGGCAGCAGTTTTATCGCCAGGTCACTTAAATTTAGTGGCAATGAATTCCGTCTGGGTAACAATCAAGACGATGTGGTTGCCTATACAATAGCGTATTTTGACATATTTGTTGGAAATCTTGCTATGAATGAACAAGCATTAATTGAACATATTTCAAGAATCCTTCGTAAGGAAGCCAATATTATGGATATCATATGAGTTACTAAGTAAACCTGCAGAAGAGGGAAAGACGATGATTTTAAATGATAAACAGGATCAGGCAGTCAAAAAGTTACAGGCTCTCGATAAAACGAATGATTTTTATTGGGATGAACCTGGTGACACTGTCAGGTTTATTAAGGGCAAACTCAGCAAGCCATCGAGTGAAGCTGCTGAAGTTATCGCAACAGTCTTTCTGAAAGACTATGCTGGTTTACTGGATTTGCACAAAGATTTAAGTGAATCACTGGAACTATCACATACCGAGAAAGATAAACAGGGTTTTAGTCATGTCTATTTCGCCCAGACATTAAACGGCATACCGGTACTCGAAGGTTCCACTCAGGTGCATATTAATCCAGCGGGTGAAGTTATCGCCTATAAGGATTACCGACTGGCAGCACTTGATCTTTCACTACAGCCACGTATTACAGAGCAGCAAGCCATTGAAACTGCGCTACAGCTTAGTGGAAAATCACTGGAGGCGATTGCCGATAAAAAAGTGCGACTTATTCTTTTTCGTGATGAAATCAAAACTGTGCATCTTGCCTGGGAAATTGAATGGATTTTAAGCCAGGATATGGCATCGAGCCTGCACATCGTTGATGCACATTCTGGCAATATTCTATTAAAGCACACCCGCATCCGTGGGGTGGTTTCACGTTTAACCTATTCGGCAGAGAATGCTGCTAATTTAAAAGCCAAACTATTACTGGAGGGCGATCAGTCGTCCACTGATCATATTGCGCAGGCGGCACATGATCATGCTGAAATGGTATACAACTATTTCCTGACGACTTTCCAACGAGATAGTTATGACGCCAATGGCGCTGATCTGGTGTCCAGCGTGCATTACAAACAGAATTACAATAATGCCTTCTGGACTGACTGGTATAAGCAGATGGTTTATGGTGATGGTGACGGCATTCGATTTGCACCACTGGCGCTGGCGCTGGATGTTGTCGGTCATGAATTAACCCATGCAGTGAGTTCGAGGACTGCACGTTTTGTGTATGCTGAAGAAGCTGGTGCACTGGATGAATCCTTTGCCGACTTCTTTGGTGTGATGGTGTCGAATGAGGCTGAAATTACAGACTGGAAAATGGGCGAAGGGGTTTACACGCCATTTCGTTCAGGTGATGCACTCAGGGATTTGTCTGCGCCTGGCAAATATGGCCAGCCGGATCATATGGATGATTTTTTGGCACTTGATGCAGGCGAACAACCCGATCCTGATAAAAACGATAATGGCTATCTTCATTCAAATAGCGGTATACCCAACAAGGCAGCCTACCTCATCGTTGCTGGTGGTACACATCATGGTATTGCTGTTGACGGCATCGGAAGAGATAAGGCGGAACAGATATTTTATCTGGCCATGACCAGTTATTTAAGCAGTGCGACTGATAGTCGCTGGACATTCATGCAGGCCAGGTACGCATTATTGAATGCCTGTCGACAAATACATGGTGAACATACTAGTGAGTATGCCGCGATTAAAAATGCCTGGGCTGCGGTGGGTGTCGGTGAGCCGGATGAGGCATTCAGTATTATTCAGCAGGACACTTCACCCTATCAGGCCATACCTGATAATCAGGCAGCGGGTGTAAAGAGTGTTCTGCATATAGCCGACGCAGGTTTGCTAAAAAATATTCATATCGGTATTGATATTGAACACAGTTATATTGGTGATCTGAGAGTCATGTTGACTTCGCCGTTAAATGAATCCGTTGTTTTGCATGATCGTGTGGGTGGCTCCAGTGATAACCTGCTTGCGATATACAACCTGGACTCAACGCCACATCTGAATGCATTTATGGGGGATAATGTGCAGGGTGACTGGATGCTTTCAGTCTCTGATCATGCAGACATGGATACCGGTAAGCTGGTGTTCTGGGAGCTGGAACTGTCTGTCGCAAAAGCAGAGAAAAAAGTACTCAGCAAACAGTTGGCCGCCAATCAAGTCATCCCCGATAACAGCTCTGCAGGCATTGACAGCCTGATCGACGTTAGCGAATCGGGTAGTATCGTCAAACTGGATATTTCGCTGGATATTTCACATACCTGGATTGGTGATTTACTTGTAGTACTGGTTTCGCCATCAGGAGTAGCAGTTGTATTGCATGATCGCACCGGTCGCAGCCGGCATGATATCAAGATGACCTACAGTACCAGTGTTGATGAAACATTGTTAGCCCTGCTCGGTACCGAAATAATGGGCAGTTGGCGATTACACGTGAGCGACAGTGCTTCAAGGGATACCGGCACATTAAATGCGTGGGGGATTGACTGTGTGTATGAATAAATTTAGCGTGAGCCTGTGGCTGTGTTTAATCTTCACTGGCATTCATAAAATCATTCGGTGAGACCATGAAATCCTTTGCCACAAAGGAAAAAAGACCCGCATCTGCAACACGGAGGACACATTCTTCTGTGCATGCACCATTAGCACCTGCCCAGCGTTTACAACAAAATAATATTCGCCAGATTGTGCAGGCTAAACTGACAATCGGACAACCTGATGATTCCTATGAGCAGGAAGCCGACAGGGTGGCGGATCACATTGTAACGAATCAACCTGCTCCTGCTATTTCATTGATATCAGGTTCACTGGCTGCACCGGGAATTCAAAATATTGCAGCTGAGTCAAATGACGATGAACAGCTTCAGAAAAAAGTACTCCAATGTCAGCCAGAAGAGGAAGAAGAGGAGCTGCTGCAAACGAAGTTAATCCAGCGCCAGCCAGAAGAGGAAGAAGAGGAGCTGCTGCAAACGAAGTTAATCCAGCGCCAGCCAGAAGAGGAAGAAGAGGAGCTGCTACAAACGAAGTTAATCCAGCGCCAGGCCGAAGAGGAAGAAGAGGAGCCGCTGCAAACGAAGTTAATCCAGCGCCAGCCTGAAGAGGAAGAAGAGGAGCTGCTGCAAACGAAGTTAATCCAGCGCCAGCCTGAAGAGGAAGAAGAGGAGCCGATACAAACAAAACTCATCCAGCGCCAGGCTGAAGAAGAAGAGGAAGAACTTCAGGTAAAAGCGAATCCATCATCATCCCATTCCACAGTCCAGCCTGCATTTCAGGCCATCAAGAATCCTTCAAGCGGCTCATCGATACGTCCGGATGTAAGAAGCATTCTTGAGTCAGGCATGGGAGTCGATCTAAGTGCGGTGCGTGTGCATGAAGATAGCTCATCACACGAAGCAGCCGCCTCAATTAATGCCAAAGCCTTTACCCATAAAAATGATATCTGGCTGGGTGCGGGACAGTCTCAGTCCGATGTGCATTTAATGGCTCATGAAACCACCCATGTTGTGCAGCAGGGTGGCGTTGTTCGTGCAGCACCTTCGAGCATTAGCAGCACCTCTCCCCGGGTTCAACGTTTCTGGAATCCCATTAGTGCAGCAGCCGATCTGGTGAGTGATGCCGTGGAGTGGGTTGGTGACAGTATTGGCGATGCCATCAATTTTATCAAAGACAAGGCTAGTGATTTCGTCAGCAGTATGCCCGGTTATTCGCTGTTTACCGTGGTGAATGGCCGTGATCCAATCAGTGGCCGTGAAGTTGAAAGAAATGGCCGTAACTTTATTGAAGCCGGTCTGGATATTATTCCCAATGGTGCCTCGCTTAAGCAGAAGCTCGAAGAAGAGGGTGCATTGGATGAGGCGGCTCAGTGGCTGGATGAACAAATTAACGAACTGGATATCAGTCCGACAGAGATAGCGGGGCAATTGTCGGCATTCTGGAGTAGCCTCGGTCTTTCTGACGCCGCCAGAATACCCACGGTGATGGATCGCCTGCTGAATATTATTCAGGGACCTGTGCAGCGCATTATACGATTTGCCACTAATGTTGCAGCCAAACTATTAGAAATCGTAAAGAATTATCTGATTGATTCGTTGATTAATTTCATCAAGGAACACACCACGGCTTACCCGCTCTTAACCGTGATCCTCGGGCGCGATCCAATTTCCGGTGAAGTGGTTGAACGTACGCCCATCGCCTTGCTGCGAGGTTTTATGCTGCTCTCGGAAAGTGGTGCCGAACAACTCAGGCAAATGGAAGAATCCGGCAGTTTACAAAAAGCGGCGGACTGGCTGGATGGCGCTGTTGCGCGATTAAATCTTTCCTGGGAAGTGCTGGTGGCCGGGTTTATGAGTATCTGGGAATCGATTGGTATCCAGAGTTTGTTAGATCCCGGCGGTGTCTTCCGCCAGATTTATGAAACATTTGCCGCTCCCGCGTTCAGAATTATTAACTTTGTTATTGAAGTCGGCATAAAAATTCTGAGCTTAATTAAGGATGCTTTAATTAGCCGGCTTGTCGCCTACGCAAGAACCACGCGGGCTTATCCTTTACTCACCGTCATTCTGGGCAAGGACCCATTTTCCGATGAACCGGTAGAACGCAGTGCAGAAAATATTATTCATGGTTTTATGGCATTAATGGATGGAGGCGAAGAGCAGTTTCAGGAAATGCAGCAGACGGGTGCCATTGCGCGTTTAACCACCCGTATCGAAAACGCCATCGCCACACTGAATTTTACCTGGGAATACATTAAGGGACTTTTTATTCGCGCCTGGGAAAGTTTTTCGCTGTCTGATCTTGCTGCTCCTTTTGTCGCGTTTGCAAGACTCATGGGTATTTTTGGCGAGCCCCTGGGACGACTTATCAGTTTTGTCGGTGAAGTGATTAAACTGGTGATTGAAGTGGCACTGAAGTTAATGAATTTTCCGGTGGCGCTCATTTCCAATATCATCGAAAAAGCCCTGCAGGCCTTTGAAGAAATCAAGCGTGACCCGATTGGTTTTTTAAAGAATTTACTACGGGCCGTTAAAACTGGTTTTGTGAAGTTTTTCGATAACATTGCCACACATCTACTGAATGGAATTACGGGCTGGCTATTTAAAGAGCTTGAAGATGCCGGTGTATCTCCGCCAGCTGACTTTAGTTTTCAGTCCATCCTGGGTTTTGTCCTGGACGTCCTCGGAATATCCGTCGATCGTATATTCCAGAAACTTGCCGCTAAAATTGGCCAGGATAAAGTCGACAGGATGCGAGGCATGCTCGATCGTCTCACCGGCATCTGGACCTTTGTCTCTGATGTAGTGACACGGGGCCCGATAGCCATCTGGGAATATATTCAGGAGCAGTTAAGTAACCTGTGGACTATTGTCCTGGATGCGGTGCGTAACTGGGTGGTCACGCGTATCATCCAGCAAATAACTGTCAAACTATTAAGTATGCTGGACCCCACCGGGATCATGGCGGTGGTCAATGGCTTTATCGCTTTCTATAAAGCTATCCAGTCATTTATTGCCTATATACGCGAAATGCTGGAAATTGTTAATTCCTTTGTCGAAGGCGTCGCCGAAATCGCCAGGGGCAGTGTAGCAAGTGCAGCCAGTTTTCTGGAAGGTTCACTGGCCCGTGCAGTACCAATTGTTATTGGCTTCCTGGCAAATCAGGTAGGGCTGGGTGGTCTGGGCCGTAAAATTGGTGAAATGATTGAACGGGTAAGGGAGCTGGTGGACAGGGGGCTGGACTGGTTAATTGATAAAGCGGTG
>DAOVUK010000406.1 GCA_030632625.1 Gammaproteobacteria bacterium | reverse complement strand
TTGGTGAGCTTTATCAGCAGAATTATCGTCTTAGTACAGATAAGCATGGCGGCATTGCTGATTTTGAAAAACTGACTGAAATCTTTCTTCGCTATACCTGTCTTGGCCCGGATGAAGACGAGTTTAGTCACCATGTTGGACATAAAATCGAAGCTGATCAGGAAAAAGATTTTTTAGCCAGTCACAACATCCCTTTTAATTATGACCGAAATCTTGGTCATAGCAAAGATGGTGCGGTAACTTTTCGTATCACCAGAAAAATCCCGGTGCTCTTTAAGTTTTCAGTTGATTACAATCAATCCTGTATTATTCTGGAAATACAGAATCACGAAAATTTTGAACAAAGAACTCAAATTATTAAACCCGATCAAATTGATGAAGCTTATCTGGATAAATTAGCACGTTATATTTTAAGAAAGGACCATGACTTTCTGCGCATGGATATTGATGATGCTTCCAGGGAAAAAATCCGGGAGCACATCAGCATCCAGAAGCAAACACATGCCGATGAATTAGAAGCGGCTTCTATCAGAGAGCAAAACGAACTAAAAAAACAAGAAATAAATAAGATGAAAAACAAAATTAAATCTTTTTTTGAGCAAATTAAAAAAGAATAAGGGCTATTAAAAAGTCTGCAGTTGTAAGTTTCAAGTTTTAAGTTAAAAGATAAAGATAAAAGCACACAGGTTTAGCTATAAAACCCCAGAACTGCCTTTGACTTTATCTTTTAACTTACAACTTACAACTTACAACTTACAACTTATGACTTAAAACTACGGACTCCGTCCGCTTTAACCGGAAACAGCAGCGACTGACTAAAAGTCGTACCCGCGCTCATCATGAGAGGCGATATCCAGGCCTTCAATCTCTTCCTCGCGATCAACACGCAAGTTGATAAACAGGCCGACTACTTTCAATATCAAATAGGTCATTAGCGCAGTATAAAGTAGAGTTGCACTAATACCGATCAGCTGAACCCAAACCTGACTGCCCATATTCATGCCTTCTGCATAACCCTGGCCAGAGAAAACACCCAGGCCCGCTGAAGCAAAAATACCTGCCAGGAAAGTACCTAAAATACCGCCAATACCATGCACCGGAAAGACATCCAGAGAGTCATCCAGTTTTAGTTTTACTTTAATAATCTGGGTTGCTGTATAACAAACCAAACCAGCGGTCAATCCGATAACCAGTGCACCGGCAGGTCCTACAAATCCAGATGCAGGGGTAATGGTACCAAGTCCGGCAACCATACCGGTAACAATACCCAGAACAGATGGTTTACCATGTCTTATCCACTCTACCGCCGCCCACATGCCAGCGCCGGCAGCAGCAGAAATATGGGTTACCAGCATCGCCATTGCGGCATTACCATCAGCTGCCAGAGCGCTGCCGCCGTTAAAGCCAAACCAGCCAACCCATAACATGCCTGCACCAATAACAGTCATGGTCAGGTTATGCGGCGGCAAAGCATGCACACCAAAGTCCTTACGCTTGCCAATGACTAATGCCGTCACCAGTGCAGCAACACCCGCAGTAATATGAACAACAGTACCACCGGCAAAATCCAGCAGTCCCATTTCAAACAACCAGCCGCCTTCTGCCCAAACCCAATGGGTAACCGGAACATAAACAACAAATAACCAGATGGCACTGAATAACATCATGGCTGAAAACCGTGCCCGTTCAGCAAAAGCACCGACTATCAAAGCAGGAGTAATAATAGCAAAGGTCATTTGAAACAGGGCAAAAAGACCTTCAGGGATTGTACCCGATACGCTGCCTTCCATTACCCCGGCAAAAAGAACCTTATCAAAGCCGCCAATAAAAGCATTCATTGAACCGCCATCGCTGAATGCCAGTGAATAACCGGCCACCAGCCAGAGTATTGACATAATACTGGTGATGGCAAAACATTGCATTAAGACTGACAGGACGTTTTTGGTACGTACCAGGCCGCCATAGAAAAGTGCCAGTCCCGGCAGGGTCATAAACAACACCAGTACTGTAGAAATCATAATCCAGGCTGTGTCTGCCCCATTTATGGCATCAGCAGCCATAACACTGCCTGAAGAAAAGAGCAGTAAGAAAAAAATCAGGCCAAAACCTGATAGTTTTTGAATTTTTGTCATTGAAAAACCCTTTAAAATTTTTAGATGCTGTATTTAAGCAATTTTTGCACCACAAACGCACATAATCTGTATAATCAAAAACTTATCTTGTATTTAATGAATATGTTTCATCTGAAAACTCGACACAAAGCACCTTTTTAGGTCAATCGACACATTAATGCACTCTTTTGGATCGGCATTACAATATAGAGAGCTTAACGGACTGCCAGACTTGCTCCAGCTGTTCAGCTGAAGCTTGCTCCATCTGCTGCCGATCAGACTGGTAATGTTGTTCCATTTTTCTGAATCTCTGAGTAAATTTGTGATTACTCATACGCAAAGCCTTTTCTGGATCAATTTTTAATTTTCGAGCCAGATTGACACAACTAAACAGAACATCACCCAATTCTTCTTCAATTCGCTCAATAGAGCCTTCAGCCTGTTCAATAGAGCCTTCAGCTTTCTGATCAGAGCCTTCAGCTTTTTTTAACTCAGTCGATAGTTCATCTAATTCTTCGCTAATTTTTGGCAGCACATCCTGGGCACACCGCCAGTCAAAACCAATATGAGCGGCTTTTTTCTGTATTTTGACTGCTCGGGTCATCGCCGGTAGAATTTTACTGATGCCGTCCATTAAACTGTCAGCTTGTTGTTCAGATAATGACTGCCGGGCTGAGAGTAGTCCGGATTTTGCCTGTTGTACCTGTTTCTTTTCAACTTCTTTTTGCTGTTCCCAGGCTTTAAGAAAAGCCTCTTCATTTTCATATTGATGATCAGAAAACACGTGAGGATGCCGGGAGACCATCTTATCGGCAATAGCCCCTGCAATATCATCAAAATCAAACAAACCGTCTTCTTTAGCTAATTGAGCATAAAAAACAACCTGAAACAACAAATCACCCAGTTCTTTTTTGACCTCATCCATATCCCCCAGCTCGATTGCTTCAGCCACCTCATAAGCTTCTTCAAGTGTATAAGGCACCAGAGACTTATAATCCTGTTTAAGATCCCATGGACAGCCACTGTCTGGATTTCTCAGCTGAGACATAATATCAAGCAAGCGAGTGAGTTGCTGCATAGTAAAAAGGATTCCTTTTGTGCAAGATTAGTCGAGAGGAGCATTCAATAGATAGTTTACTTTTGGTTCTTCACAAATTTACGTACTTTTCCAAATATCAGCAAAACTACCTTTGCAGCAATTTGAAAAGAAATGGTGTGGAGTTCGAAAGTGGTGCTGGAAACGGATGATTCGATGGGCTGGTTAGCCTTTCGGGGGACGCTTCAAGGCCATCCATGGCTTATCCTCGGCGTCCTGCCTCGAAATACCCCCGTAAGGCTAACCAGCCCCTCAAACCCTCCTGGCCGTATCACGTTTCTCACTATGGGTGTAAGAGCAAAATCAAAAGACAAAAAAAAGCATTCGGACTTAGGCTGTGGCTTTATTCTCAGCTCTTGATTTTGATTTTCCACTCCCAGCGAGAAACGTGATGCAGGTAGGAAGGTGGTCAGGTGTTGTTTGCCTTGCAAGG
>DAOVUK010000395.1 GCA_030632625.1 Gammaproteobacteria bacterium | reverse complement strand
TGGAAATTACCGAGCAAACCCTGGTGGGTAATTTTTCATCCTTCTCAGAGAAAATGAAAAAAATGCAGGACATGGGTATTCATTTTTCAATTGATGATTTTGGCACGGGGTATTCCTCCTTGTCATATCTGAAATCATTGCCTGTGAATATGTTGAAAATTGATCAAACCTTTATCCGTGATGTAACCAAAGATAAAAATGATGATGCCATTGTTGAAACAATTATTGTCATGGCCAGACATCTTGGACTTGAAGTCATTGCTGAAGGTGTAGAAACTAAAGAGCAGTTGGATTTCCTGCTGGCACATGATTGTCGATTTTTTCAGGGATATTATTTTTCAAAACCAATACCAATGGATGCTTTTATTAAACTATTAAGTGATTCACTGATTGATAAATCTGACTATTGATGAGTAAAATGTTTATGAGTAAAGCAGAGATAAAAAACTAATGCGGACTACATCTCTTTTTGTACTGATGATTTTTCTCAGTAGTTTTGCTTTCAGTGAGAATTTATACGTTGACTTATATGCTGAGATGGACTTCACTGATCAGGAAATTGCATTTCTTAAAGAAAAAAAGAAAATCACCATGTGTATTGATCCCGACTGGATGCCCTTTGAAAAAATTGACAAAGGCCGGCATATTGGTATGACAGCAGAATATATATCAATTTTGGAACAAAAAATCGGCACACCGATTGTTCTTATTCCCACCACTTCATGGGTACAGTCTCTAGAGTTTGGCAAAACCAGAAAATGTGATATTTATTCGTTGGCAATGGCAACAAAAGAACGTAAAGTTTATATGAATTTTACCCGTCCGTATCTTTCCATCCCCGTGGTCGTTGCAACTAAGATGGATAAATTTTTTATCGCTGAAATATCGACCCTGGAGAATGAAAAACTGGGTGTGGTCAGGGGATACGCTATTGGTGAAATTCTTAGAGAACAATACCCGCAGATGAACATTGTTGATGTTGATTCACTACACCAGGGGCTGGAAATGGTGAATCAGGGTGAGCTATATGGATTTATTGGTACTCTGGTGACTGTGGGATATGAGTTCCAACGTAATTTTGTTGGTGAACTGAAAATTAATGGTAAATTTGATGAAAAATGGGAACTTGGCATTGCCACACGCAATGATGAGCCATTGCTGTTAAATATTTTTGAAAAATCAATTGCATCAATTTCTGAAAAACAAAAGCAGAAAATTTTAAATCAATGGCTTGCCATACCTTATGAAAGGGCTGCAAACTTTAATGATTTATGGAAATGGATGATTGCTCTGTTGGTCATATTATCATTACTTTTATATCGTTATTCTTTACTAAAAAAATATAATTCACAGTTGGAAATCCTTTCTATAACAGATAAGCTGACGCAAATTTATAATCGGCTAAAACTGGATGAGATATTGGACCAGCAGGAGGCCTTATATAAACGTTATCAACATGTATTCAGTGTTATGATTATTGATATTGATTTTTTCAAACAGGTCAATGATCAGTTTGGGCATCAGATTGGAGATGAGGTTCTTATTGAATTTTCCAGAATACTGAAAGAAAACATCCGCACTACTGATATTCTTGGCCGCTGGGGAGGTGAGGAGTTTATGCTCATTTCACCAAAAACAAATTTAAATGATGTCTCAGTATTGGCTGAAAAATTAAGAGAGTTGATTCAAAATTATTCATTTTCTACTATCGGTATGCTAACGGCAAGTTTTGGTCTTTCAGAGCGCAGTGATACAAAAAATGCCAGCTTAATCGATTTAGTTTCCCAGGCAGATAAATCCTTATATCTGGCTAAAGATCAAGGTCGAAATCGTGTCGTCAAGTATAATTAAATAGTATGGATTTAGGTTCTTCACAAATTTGCATATTTTTACAAGTATCAGCAAAATGACTTTAGCGGAAATTTTGATAAAGAAAAAAGAATGGGGTGGCGCTCGAAATGTGGTGCTGCCAACAGTAGGCACCTTGAGGCGAAAACGGATGATTCGATGGACTGGTTAGCCTTTCGGGGGACGCGTGTGTCATGAAGAAAGACGAAAGTCTTTCATGCTGTATTAAAGATGAGAGTAGGTCTCTCGAGGCGAGAGTACCGATGCAGAGCACAGGGACGGATCAGCTTGTAGTAGTGATGAAATGTACACTTATGAAAGTGCTTGTGCATTTTCTTTAATCCATAGCGACAGATCTTCTTCATTAATATTTCCTGCTGCTAAAGATTCTATTGTAAATACAGCATTGGTTTCTTCGGCATTCAACTCATAACCATTTAGTGCCAGAAAGACATCAATTGCGACCAGGGAAACACGTTTATTCCCATCTTTAAAACAATGATTTTTGGCAAAACCAAAACCATAAGAGGCTGCTAATTGAAAAATATCAGGTGGTGGGTTGCCATAATTATCCAATTGTTGAGGTCTGGCTAATGTTGAACAAAGAGAATCTTCATTGACTGGACCAGATAAGCCGCCATGTTCAGCCAGCAATTCACCATGCATAGCAATAATGGCCGATTTAGGGAGCCAACGAGGCATTATTTAGCCAACTGATGAAGGGCATTTCGATATTTCTTACGGGTGCGCCCAAATGCCTCCATAGCCGCCTCAAACTCAGGATCATACGGGGTAAGCTGTAAACCATATTGTGTTGCATCAGCAAAGATTTGATCACCTTCAGAAAGATGTAAAGCTTCCAGCATCTCTTTTGGTAGAATCACCCCAACCGAGCTGCCGATTTTGCGTAATTTTAAAGTGTGCATATGTACACTCCTATACTGTTTTAATTTAAGTTATAATAAAAATTATAACATAGTATTGAGAACTTATCAGTCAAAGACAGTTCTGAAGCTTTATCTACTGCTTTTAACATAACAACATAAAAACGGCTCTTCATAGAAATGCGTACTTTTCCAAATTGTAGAGACAGGGCATGCCTTGTCTCTACGGTCACGTAATGATCGCAGGGTGGTAAGCATACGTAGAGACGTTGCATGCAACGTCTCTACCATATCTATGAATGGCTAAATTCACCGAGTGAATACAAAAAGTACGCATTTTTGTGAAGAACCATAAAAACATATCAACATAAAAACGTTCAAACATATATTTGTTTCGGCTAATACGTATTGATTTTTCGTCTGCTTTCGAAGAAATTATAGATGTCTATGATTAAGGGGGATGGCAGCAGGAGAGCAGCCTCGCCTTAGTAGATGACTCTTTCGAAAAACCACCTGAGCAAGCTATTGATTGA
Organism: Gammaproteobacteria bacterium; assembly: GCA_030632625.1. GTDB lineage: Bacteria > Pseudomonadota > Gammaproteobacteria > GRL18 > GRL18 > GRL18. Next base: position 441 of record DAOVUK010000395.1, on the reverse strand, counting down.
GACTTTGTTATGCGTCGAATTTTCATATTGTATTCTGTTATCAGTTTTCTTGTCATTGCAATAATAGCTGTTGTCTGGCCAAAAGTTCTATGGCTCTATATTCTACTCATACCTTTAGTCTCGCTAGGCACCTACGATTTGATTCAGACCAGGCATACATTACTGAGAAATTACCCATTAATGGCTCATTGGCGCTGGATTATGGAAGCATTACGCGTCCCCATGCATCAATATTTTATTGAACCGGAAACAGGCGGAGCGCCCACTAACCGGATGTTTCGCTCTGTTGTCTACCAGCGCTCCAAAAAACAATTAGATACGCTGCCGTTAGGGACTAAAGTCGATGTTTACAGAGTGGGCTATGAATGGATGGATCACTCTTTGTCAGCCTTAAATGAAAGTGATATTAAACAGGAACTGCGGGTACTGATTGGCGGCAGT
>DAOVUK010000293.1 GCA_030632625.1 Gammaproteobacteria bacterium | reverse complement strand
GGCAAAGAAGGATGTTTTAGAATAATCAATGACAATGGTCTCTTTTTCATCCAGCCAGCTATTATCACGATAAACTTTGGCAACAATAAATGTCAGACTGAAGGGCGTTACCTTATTGACCAGTAGTCCGGCCTGACCTCCGGGACAATACAAATCAAAGACTTTTCCCTGCCAGAAAAAAATTCGTGCTAATAGCGCGACTATTTTAGAAAAAATTGAGCCACTCAAAATTGCCGTGCCGCGAGTATCACCTGAGGGAATATCTCCGGGGCTGGCATTGCGGTAAATTTCATCCAGTTCTTCCCTTGATTTATCCAACCATGTTTTTACAGTACTATTCATGATGATTACTCCATGGTGTGTTGATTATTCCAGATTGAAGCTTGAGTGTCGAAGCCTTGCAGCCTTATCGTAAACAATACGACGAACTGCATTCATTCTTCCCAGAGGCTGGTGTGCTTTAAGGCTTTGCCAGGGATTAAAACTGCTTTGTTCACAGGCAGACAGAGCTTCAGGGGTAGAAAAATTTTGATCCTCAATAGTTATCGTAGCCAGTGTTTGAAAAGGTGATAGCGCTTCATCCCATATCACTGATGCATCTTCTATGGGCATGGATTGAGCATCAATTTGTTTTTGTACGGAGAAATGAAAGCAGGCATTAGTTTTTTTCAGATGTGCTTTCATGGCACTGCGGAATTGATGTTCACCGGGATTGACAACCTCATCGGTAGTATAATCGGAGCAGGGGAGCATGGAATATTTAACCACCTGAGCCGTTGTTTCACCCAACTGGAAGGGCACCGTACTCCAGTAGCGGATATCCAGCAGGCTATTATGTTTTTCACGTGCCTTTAAGACAATCCAGAGGGATTTGAGGTGTGGATTAAACGGGTTCAAAAAGAAGCTCAGTCTGGCATCTTCCTGTCGTGCGCGGATAAAATCCAGGAACTCTTCCGGGGTGGCGACAAACAGTGCGGGATAGCTGTTAAAGATAAAATCCTGATATCCGGGCTGCCCCCAGAGTACTTCTCCTTTGACATTGGATAGTTTGATGGACAGGCCGCGGATGTCTTTTTCTGCATCATCCTGATTGCTGGCGTTAGCAAAACGCAGCATTGCAGGATAGCGCTTTGCTGAGGCAAAAATACCCTGTTTCAGATGAGTTGGAATATCATCATGAACCTGAAACTGTGCATTGAGACAGGCGACTGTTTTTGCCTGATTAAAGCGGGGCAGTACACTGTTATTTTTTTCAATGCGCTGGGTTTCAGTGATCTTAATGGCATCATTTTTAATCGTTGCTTTTTTGAAATCAGAGAGTGAAATAACTTCAATACGCTGGTTCATTTCAGCCGCTAATTGCTCAATGCCTGCTTCATCTCCTTTGCTGGCGCATCCTGATATAAAAACACCTGATATAAAAAGAAGAGTCAGCAGCAATGTACTTGAAAATTGCCACTGCCAATGCCACTGCCACTGATAGTACCACTTTTTCTGCAGGTTCATCATAATTCAGACCCTCATTGAGAACTGTATTATTGGGAAAAAGCTGAATCCATTGTGGCATCATGACGGGCTTGCCAATCCAGACTATAAAATTCACCGCGATCTCTGGCCCAGGGATCAAAGACATTCTTTACGGCTAACAATTCCTCTTTAAGCTCAGGAATATTTCGTATTAGTATCCGTTTTAGAGGTGAAACCCGCATTACATGGCCATTAATTTTTCCCGGCTCCTGACAGGCTTGCTGGCCATCATCCTGAGTGCTCACAGGATAGGGACATTCAGAGAGAAGGCCATCATTCAGCAGCCAGTCATAGCCGAGAGTTGAATAAAACTCCGGGCGGAAACTGGAGGTAAAAAAGCGATCACTGAAGAGTCGGCGTGAGGCGTTAATAATAAAAATATGAAACTGTGTTTCTGAAATAGCAAAACCATGGGGCCGTGTATATTCAGACAGCCAGCCAACAATATTATCAACATCTTCAATATTATCAACAATAGAACCATCGGGATGACCCAGACAGTCATTGATAAAATTACCATTCTTATTGCGCTGAACTTTAGAAATAATTTTGCCGGCGTCACAGGTGTGAGTACCATAAATTTCGCGCATGAGTACAATGTTGTTTTCCTGGTGCTTGCGCCACGGATCATTTTCATCCAGACGTTGATCAATAAAATCATCAAAACTACTCAGGGTTCTGAGGCCTATCTGGCGACGAAATTCATTAAATCTTGGGACACCACGTTCCCGATCCCGGATCAAATCTAAAGCAACAATATCAAGTTTTCCGGTATCTGAATTTAGCTGGGGCATGGGCAGGTTTTGTAGAAATAATGGCTGGTTTTTCAAGTGCAGCAGTCCCAGGCGCTGACGACCCATACTTAAGGCCCAGCTCTCAATTCCCCGTTGCTGCATCATATCAGTGGCTTTACCTCTGACGGTATTCACGACGGGTATTTTTAATGCTATTTTGTTGGGGTCTTTTGCTTCACGATACTCAATTAAATCAGGCACCAGGGCATGCAGGCGATAGACTGAAGTAAATTCTTCGGGAAAATTGAATGGTGAACCAAAATGGTTGATGCCGCCATTAACATCCTCTTCAAGATTTTTTAAATCCCAGGCGTCTTTTTTCCACCACAGCCAGCCCTTCATCTTTTTATTACCAAGGCCAAAAATTCCTGCCCCGGAAGCTAACACAGAATAAATGGAATTGGCTTTTTTTGCATTGGATGAAGTGGCCAATGCGCCTGCTGCCTTTTCAGATTTTCGACTGAGTATATTTTCATCCTTGTCAAATAAACGCCTGAGAATTTGTGAAACACGATCTTCATCATGATTAAACAGGCCATACCAGTTGGAGTTCATTCCGGCAAATAAGGGTTCGTCATATAATAATTGTGTGGTCCATTCAATGGTGTGAATTTTTGCAATTTCAGCGGCGACTACCAGGCGTGCTACCTGAAATAAACGCTCATCATCCACGTCTTTTAAACGAATGATGGTTTGTGCTTGTTGAGGATTTCTCAGCCCGGAATCTGCATCGGGTGACTGCTTCTGCAATGCACGGAATTGGTCAACAAAGTAATTATGCTCACGAGTAAATAAATTGTGATAAAAACTGGTGCCAATACTCCAGTTTGCGGGAAAGCCGGCAGCTTCCTGACCCAGCCATTGTGATTGCACGGGACAATCTTCTGTATATTGGTCACAGGCTGGCAATAAGGGCAGGTAATTATTGATCAGCAGTAATTTAGCAGGATCCTGTGGATCACGCTGTACCCGTTTCAGAGAGCGTTCATCATGACCATATATCTGCGAAGCATCCCACCAGGCGGTGACCTGATTATGGGTTGTTTTTGGTGATCTTTTGGCATAAGTCTGGCCGTCATGAGTAAAGCTTGCAGGCTGTGATGTTTTTGCATAGAGAGAGGGTTCCCGGCGATCCTTGCTGCGGCAGCCCAACGCACGGGCTTCTGCAGAGGAGCAGCCAACACTGGTTAATTCTTTTTTATTATGTCCTTCAATCGTGTGAGAAAACCAGTCATGGGTCATAAACTGAATCCAGAAGGCCGCCAGGACATTAAAGAAAGGTGCTTTGAGATAATCACAATCTACTTTGTTAGAATAGTGCTTGTCACCTTGTCCCTGATGACAGCCATTGTCTGATGTTTGTTCCCGGGTAAATAGTTTCCGGCTGATCAATTGCGGATCGGGTTTGAGTAAACCAATTCGCTGGCCATGTCTGTTTTGTGTTAATTCATTTAAACCAAGCCGGGGAAAGGTGGTGTCAAATTGCATATTACGCCCAAAGGTCATTCCGGATGAACCCATCAGGGGATTAATTAAGTCGTTACAAATTCCCGTCAGTGTCCGGTGTGTGATTAAATCGCCCTGGCATAATTGTTTATCCTTGCCGCCCACGTCCTGATAATTTTTATGATCAGGGGACAGGCGCATTTCATCCCAGAATTTTAAGGTTGAACCTGCCTGGCCATTACGACCCAGAATATAGTCCTGGTATGTATCCTGATCAAAGAGATTAAATTTAATCAATTCAATGCGTTGATACTCCAGATCAATCAGTGCACCATCAATACCACGACCATTGGGGTACAGGTGCTCGCCAAGTTTGGTGATGGCTTCTCGTCCTTCATGGCGGCTGCCGGCATCACCTGCGGAGTAATAATTTGACCAGTCTACCCAGGGCGTATCGAGATATGGAATGGGTTTTTCACCACCGCGACAGCGAGCCGTGTCTTCCTCTACTTTACCCATAAAGCGTTTTGATCGATCATCGGCAATTTTTAACAGTCCGCCTTTAGCCATATCAATACAGGCCTGGTGATCATCTTTTGCGTGAGCCGTCAGGGAGAAACTAAAAATGAAGACAAAAAGAATGATGTGGCATGACACTATTTTATACTTGACAGTTTCAAGGTAGGTTTTCATTATGCACTCCTGTCATTTTTCATTAGTAATGATAATTGTGAAGTAACATCTTAATTAAGAACAGAACCGCCAGACTTGTCTTAATTTCTGAGCCTCGAAAAAGTAAAGCAATGTGTGACTCAGGAACTCTTGTTGATTTGAGGTGGTGAAAAAATAAAGCTACACTTTAAAATTAGAATAACTCAGTAAATTAGTCAAGTAAATACAGTGTATTACTATAAATATAGGATGACTCCTAATACAGGTAGGAAAAGAGCTACATGAGACTATTCTGGTTCTTCACAAATTTTCTTACTTTTTAAAATAGCAGTTTCACGACCTTAGCGGAAATTTGAAAGAAAGTGGTGGCGTTCGAAAGTGTTACTTACATTCAGAAGTTGAGGAGGTGTAGTTCACCTTGCCGGGGACGCGCGCAAGTACGTCCCTGTAGCGCTCATCCTCGCCATCCATGGCTCGAAATGCCCCTTGCAAGGCAAACTACACCGCCTCACCTTCCTAGCGGCATC
>DAOVUK010000308.1 GCA_030632625.1 Gammaproteobacteria bacterium | reverse complement strand
GAGCGCTCCACCTCGGTCTGAATCAGGATGCTCTCGCCAATAAATTCCGCATGATGATTGTCAAATAAATTTTGTCCAACCAGTGATAATTCCACATTTTTCCGTGGACGCCAGGCAAGCCGGGCATTAAAACTGGTGTAGTCTGAGACAGTGCCATCCTGTGAAAAACTGCTTTTACCCAGGTTGTCGACATAATAGACCCAGAGATCGAGTGACACCTTATCATTCAGGTCCATCATAGAACGCACCGAGAACTGATGTTCCGGGCTGGAGTCTTCAGCAATAGTATCCGATCCTGTTGGGTCAGAGCTGCCGCTATTCAGCCTGGCGGAAAGATCGATATAACTATAACTGGACTGCAGTCGCCACCATTCCAGTGGTCGCCATTCTGTGGCCAGCTCCAGGCCATAGCTGTGTGCGGATACGTTATTATCGAACAGAATATCACTGAAAAAGGAAGGGCTGCTATGTTCAAAATTCTGCAGGTTGTCATAGTCATTGTAAAACAGTGCCAGATCAAAGGAGAGGCTTTCTCTGGGCATAAAGCGATAACCAAACTCATAGGCCAGCAGTTCTTCAGACTCAAAATCGTCATTACCGACAGCACGAAACACTAATGGATCAACTACAAGAGCTACAAACTGCCCGCTATCTTCCAGTCGGGATGGAGTTCTCACGGCACGGGAAACTGAAGCCCACAGGGTATTGCGCTCATTGAGCAGCCAGGCCAGACGGGCACTGGGCTGTATTTCATTGCCGGTGTAATCATTGTGTTCATATTTGGAGCCTAAAGTCAGATAAAGAGTTTCAGGCAATAGTTCAATTTCATCCTGTATAAAAGCACTATAGAGATTGATATTGCTGCTGTCAGGAATAAACCGAACATTGAACGTATTATCAAAATCATCGGCAATATGGCGATAACCCAGTCCCCATATCACCTCATGTCCCTGAAATAATTGAATCTGATGCTGAAAATCAATATCCAGGGTATCATGTGTCTGTTTTAAAAAACCCTCTGAGCGATCAGTGTGATCATAATAGAGCTGCAGTGTCGTATTCGATTGTTCGGAGAGCTGATGCCCCCATTTTCCCAGCAGGTTCCAGCCGGAAGAATCAATTTTATCAGGCAGGTTTGTTGCCCGGTAGGAAGGAGCGTAGACAGCATTAGCCAGATCAGCAGGGTCTTTCCAGAGATTAATTGTCTGGTGTTCATCGGTCTCGTAGATATCGCCCTGAAAAGTCCAGTGATCAGCTTCAGTGGCCTGACCATCAAAACGAAAACCACCCCTCAGGCTTTCCCAGTCATCGCCACCGTCATTAAGGCCAGCAGCATAGGAGCTGTCCCGATCATTGTATTTTACATAGAAGCGGGCGCTGGTATCTGTGCTAATCTCTGTGCCATAGCGCAGACTGGCAAATGATTTCTCCTCATCGCCGACACCGGCAATCAGCAGACCTCCCTGGGTATGGCTCGCCTGTTTGGTAATGACATTAATGACGCCATTGACCGCATTGGCACCCCAGACTGTTGCACCGGGTCCGCGGATCACTTCAATACGGTCAATATCTGCCATCATGGTATCCTGGGCATCCCAGTAGACCCCGGAATAAGAGGGCGTGTAGACCGTCCGGCCATCAATCATTACTAACAGCTTATTGGCAAACTGGGTGTTGAATCCACGGCTGGTGATAGCCCATTTATTGGCATCTATTTTACTCACCTGAATACCTGGAGCCATGCGCAGTGCCTCGGGAATACTGGTCACTCCGGAGCGCCGGATATCTTCCTGAGTGATAACAAATATAGCAGCCGCCACTTCATTGAGCCGTTGTTTCTTTTTAGCGACCGAGGTGACTTCCATGGAGAGCAGGTCCTCCAGCGGCAGATCCAGATATTGTTCAACTAATTCATCAGCAGTGGCTGTACGGGGAAGCGGTAATAGTGAGATAAGAACGAATAAGGAGGCAGTTTTCCATGTTAACTGAGTTATTGATTTATTAATAATTACTTTCTTCATATTTAACCTGGCATCATGCCAAACTTTACTATTTGAATTCAGGGGAGTTTTTGAAATTAATTGTATAAAAATAAGTATAGACTCAATTAATGTTATGTCTATGTTATCTCTGATGGTGGGAAAATCAATTTGCTGCCCTGAAAAATATTCAGTGCCTGCATCTGGTCTTCAATCATTTGTGTGGGACGCATTTTTTCTCTGGTCCATTGGGGGGCAATTAATTCATCCCACCGGCTGGCAACGGCGGCAAGACGCTGGACAGCAATTTCGGGTGAAAGATGCTGCAGAAATAATATCACTTTATCAATATATTCCTGCAGTTCAACGGGCTGAAATTTTCCCTGCTGATACATCTCAGCCAGAGGGGTGTTGCTTAAAACATGCAGATTGTGCAGTTTAACATTTGCAATTGGCAAGCTATTGAGTATCTGTGCTGTTTGAATGATCTCATCATCTGTTTCATCAGGCAGGCCAAACATAAGATGAATGCCAATATCAACACCCGTATGCTCATGTAATTTTTTAATAGCATCATAGCCGCGTTGAACGTCATGTCCGCGCTGTAAAAAAGTGAGGTGATGATCAAAAAAACTTTGCAGACCCAATTCAATCATCACATAGTGGCTTTCATGTGTTTTTTTGAGCAAGGGCAATATTCTTGCCGGCAGGCAGTCAGGGCGTGTGCCTAAAACAACACCCTCGATATTATCCTCAGCCAGGGCAATGTCAAAACGCTGCTGCAGATCAGCAACACGATCAAAAGTATTGGTATAGGATTGAAAATAAATAAGAAATTTTTTAGCACGATAGCGCTTTTCAATTTTTTTGCGATTGATAATGATCTGCTCTGTAAGCGATTTATCACGTTCAAGATGATAAGCAGCAGAGCCCCATTCATCACAAAAGATACATAAGGGCATACGACTATTGGGCTGGCGGTTTGGACAGGTTTCAGCGATGCTGACAGACACCTTATAAACCTTTTGGCCAAAACGATTTTTATAAAACTGGCTAATGGGAAAATAGCGATGATCACCCCAATCGCTGAAGTCTGTTTTTATGCTCAAACTATCTGTACTCAAATTATGCTGCCCAGCCTTTGATAAAATGTTTAACCAGTGATTGAATCAATTCTTCTGAACTGCAGGCAGAGTTAGAAAAAAGATTGTGATTAATAGAGAGTGTGCATATACCATGTACACTACTCCACAATACCCGGCTGGTTTTAGTAATCTCAAGCTCTGATTTGCCGGGGCTGATGGTTTTAAGCTGAACTTCAATTAAAGAAAAAAGTGCATTAGCCTGACTGAGATACCAGTCGGGGAGTTCTTTGTCAGCCAGGATATTGCTATCAAATATTAACTCCCATAATCCCGGATGAGTATGGGCAAACTGCAGATAAAGATTGGCATAAGCGAGAATATTTTTTTCAGCATTTTGATCGCAGAGATCAAGTTTTTGACAGTTCTGATAAAGAATGGCTAATGTTCGGGCATTAACATGTAACAACAGGTCCGGCAGGTTGTCAAATATCTGATAAAGTGTGCCGACAGTATAGCCCATCTTAGTGGCAATTTGCCGGGTACTGAGTTCGCTGGCAGATTTTTCATTGAGCAGTTGTTCAGTTGATTTAAGGGCTAATTCTTTAAGTTCTTCGCGTGTATGATCGCTGCGTCTGGCCATGCTTTTTTCCAATATCAAAGTGTATCTAATGTTATTTGTCAGATAAATTCAACAATGCTCAATAATTACTCTAAAACTGTTTTTTGTCAATACTTACGGAGCGATATCCTGAAATAGCCATTTCAGGTGAATAAATTTAACGGAATAATGAGTAGATTAAATAAGTTTTTCTAAAGGGTGAACACTGAGTATCTGAATATGGATTCTTCAAATTATTACGTACTTTTATTTGCTTTACTACCATTGCTGCCGTTCGAATAAGTGTTTCCCAAACGTCTGCTGGGTGGATTGGTTCGTCTGCCTGGGGACGCTCAAGTACATCCGTGTAACGCTTAATGAAAACATCCGTGTTTTCATATACCCCATGCAAACGAACCAGTCTACCCAACAGTCTCTACGGCATTTATTCTCACTCACGCTGTCCAACATCAAAAGCAAGATCAAGAGCCAAAGAAAAATCAACAATAGATAGATTTGTATATAACTGAGTTTGCACGCTTTTTCTGTTGATTTTGGTTTTGCTCTCGCTTTTGATTTTGGACGCTCACAGTGAGGAACATGGTGAAGTGAGTGATGGCGGTGGAGGCGTGGTATAGTTTGGGGTTTCTGAAAACAGGGATGTTTTCATAAAGCACTACAGGGACGTACTCGCAGCGTCCCCAAACTATACCACACCTCCGCAGCCAGTACGGTTGTTAAACGCAACCATTTCCGAACGGCAGCTTTGGCAGCTTTGGTAGTTTTGCTGATATTTGGAAAAGTACGCAAATTTGTGAAGAACCTTTAATCCACTCAGTGAAAATTCTCTTTGCAGCTGTTTTCTCTATTGATCAGGACCAGGAAAAATCACCAATTTGAAAAATAGCTGTTTCATGGTAAAATAGCCAGCTATTTTCATGAGATTGTGGCTCAAAAGCCATGATCGGACAGAAATATAGAGTACACACTGAAAATAGACAGTGAACAGTTAATGACAGCCAGGAAATACCATGCAGTGTTCAATGCTCAAATGCAAATTACACCGGGTCACAGTGACCCACTCAGAAATTGACTAT
>DAOVUK010000497.1 GCA_030632625.1 Gammaproteobacteria bacterium | reverse complement strand
TTTATTCCATATTTATAAAAATAAATTAATTTGTATTTTTATGGAATAAATTTTTAGTTTGATACGTCCATAGAATAGGGTGGTGAAAAAACCGTAAAATAGCGCCACTTTATAATATAATAAATTTAGGAGAGTCTTATGTCAGATGTAAAATCAAAATTATTATTGGCAATTTTTATGTGCCTGACCATGTTAATTTCAAGCCAGTCTATAGCCAATGAGCGCTATGGAAAGCAAAAAGTAGTTTATCATATTAACTATGACAACCCGAAAGCTCAGGCTGGTGCTTTACGCAATATCCAGAATCATATCAATGCAACTGGTGCCGAGAATCTTGATTTAAAAGTTGTTTTGCACGGTAAAGGCCTGTCCCTTTTGTTGGAGCCCGATGCACAGGAAAATACAAAACTTAAATTTGGCAATGCGACAGACACTATGCAGGCAAAGATTAGTGGTCTTAAAGATCAGGGCGTTGCTTTTAATGTTTGTGCGAATACCTTAAAAGGCAAAAAAATCAGCTATGAGGATGATCTTTATGATGTGGAAAAAGAGAATATAGTTCCAAGTGGTGTCGCTGAGTTGTCACGCTTGCAAGCTATGGGATATACTTATATCAAACCCTGAAACTGCATAGGGTTTGTAGTTGTATGTTAGTATGTTGTTAAGTTTTTATGTTAAAGCAGGAGATAAAGAGCACCGGCTTAGCCATAAAGCTTCAGACCTGTCTTTTACATACCAACATACCAACATACCAACATAAAAACTGCTGTTACTACTGAATACTGTCGAAAACATCCATTTATTGACCACATTGGTTGCCAATCTGTTTTTTGTAACATAAAATCCTTGAAAAACACCTGTCTTTTGAAAATATATCGTTATAGGAGCGGCAGCCGTTACTTCTCGTATCAAAACTCTTAGTTTACAACTGGCCAATCAGATTGCTGCGGGTGAAGTCGTTGAGCGGCCTGCTTCTGTGGTAAAAGAATTACTGGAAAATGCTATTGATGCCCAAAGCAATCAAATTCATATTGAAATTGAGCGTGGCGGCAGTGCTCTTATCCGTATCAGTGATGATGGTGTGGGGATCAATAAAGACGATCTGGCTCTGGCTGTAACACGCCATGCGACCAGCAAGCTGCAGACGCTCAGTGAATTAGAGCAGATTATTAGTCTTGGATTTCGTGGTGAAGCACTGGCCAGTATCAGTGCGGTATCAAGACTGTCTATTAAAAGCAGACAGGCTGAGCAAGCGCAGGCATGGATGCTCGATACTGGAACGGACAGCGATTTTGCTAATTATACTGCTGAACCGGAACCTGCGGCCCACCCTCAGGGAACCACTATTGATGTTCGGGAGCTTTTTTTTAATACCCCGGCCAGACGCAAATTTATGCGTACTGTGAAAACTGAATTCAGGCATATTGATGAGATAGTCAAACGTATTGCCCTGAGTCAATTTAATATCGCCTTTAAGCTGACACATAATAAAAAATTATTAAGAAACCTGCCCAGGGCAGTGACAGAAAAAGCCATCACGCAGCGCATCAGCAAGCTTTTTTCCCCTGAATTTTTATCTCATGCCAATAAAGTTGAATTTAGCTCTAATCATTTCAGCAATATGGGCACTCTGCGTTTATGGGGGTGGGTAAGTGCACCGCAATGGCATAGAAAACAGGCGGACTGGCAATATTTTTATGTCAATGGTCGTTATATAAAAGACAAACTGGTCAACCATGCTTTACGACAGGCATATCAGGAACTCCTGCCGGAAGATACCTTTTCTGCTTATTTACTTTATCTGGAAATTGCTCCGCAACAGGTGGATGTGAATGTGCATCCGACTAAGCATGAAGTGCGTTTTAGACAATCCCGATTGATTCACGATTTTATCTATAGTGCTCTCAAGCAGGCTCTTTTTCCTGAACCCGTCTCTTTAAACGCAGAATCTATCGGTGCAGAACAGGCCGAATCACCTCAAATGGACGTTCGGGGGGGAGAGTATGTTAATCAATACAGCCGCTCAAATCATTATCAACCCGGAAGTATGAGCCATCAGCCCACAGAGAGCCATCAGCCCACAAAGAGCCATCAGCTCTCAGGTAAGAGCCATCAGCCCACAGAGAGCCCTCAGCCTGAAAAAAAGACTTACCAGCCAAAAATTCAATCATCACTGAGCCAAAATCAAATTGCTGAGCAGCTTAATGGTTTGAAACAGCTTTATAAAACAGAAAAAATTGCGCAGGCTCCTAATGAAGGTTTACACAAAGAAGTTCAATTACAGCAAAATATTACGACAAAGGCATTTTTTGGAAATTCTCTCGGCTGTTTAATTCCGAATTATCTGATGAGTCAAACACTTTCTGCTGAAGGACATACGCAGATTTTTGTGATTCACATTATCAGAGCACAACAGTTTTTATTGATGCAACTGTTTCGTCCGGGCCGGCAGACGCCATTATTGATTCCTGAGACTGTTTCTTTGACGAATTCAGAAATTGAGTCCTTATTAAAATATCAGACAGAATTGCATCAATG
>DAOVUK010000244.1 GCA_030632625.1 Gammaproteobacteria bacterium | reverse complement strand
TGAAGTTGCCAGGTGTTATGCTTCATAAAATCTTCCCTACTCACATTAAAGACCAGTCAGACTAGACCATAATTTAATTTTTAATAAAAGTCAAATGCCAGCCTTGTCCAATGCGAAATGAGTCTGAAGCAAAGAGGTGTTTCCAACGGGAAATGAGTCTAAAATAGGACAATTTGGTTAAAAATCGTTCATGATCACCCTATGAAGATGCTCATGAAACTAGAAGAATTAAAGACAATTAAACAACTTAACCAACTCCTTGATGGCACCCAGGCTGTCATTTTTCAAACCAATTCGATCAAAAAAGAACGCTATGACTGGATGACAAGTAAAACAGGACCAAGTAAAACAGATAGTAAAACAGGACAGCCATCTAATCCTAGCAGTAATCTATAGTACCAACATGATAGTCCTATTGAATTTTCTGTTCTATCTCAAAACAATCCGGAACCAGTCGGATCCAGTCGGATCCAGGGTAAACAACGAATACTCAATCTGTTTGCTCATATAGATAGCTCAGGCTCAGCAGTCACGCCGCCGTGTGTATCCTCCACCAGGTCTTGCCACATCACCTCAAGCATCAGGTCCAGATTGTCTCGCAAATGCGCCTCCATTCCGGATTTATCATTTTCATGCTCTGCAGCACTCCAGGTTGCAGTACCCACGGAGATAAACAGTCCCAGGTGGCCACCCACAATAAAAGAGGCAATCGATGCACCACTTCGCAGTTCCATTTGTTCTACAAACTTTGTCATTGCTCTCCAGGTCACTCTATCTAGAAAATCCTTTGATGATTCAGGACTGATACCGCCTTTGATAACACCAATTTGAGCCAGTAATGTCTTATAGGCAGGCAAGTCAAAAAGGTCTGTGATTTTCAGAACATCGTACAGGGATACATCTTGTGACGGTATCGTCTGTACAACAATTGCAGGAATGAATTTGAGGTGTCGGTTGAGTTCAGCAACGGGTATTTGGTACTCATGCGGGAACTTGTCAACACGGATTTTAATTTCCCGCAGATATACCCTAGGTTTTAAAAGCTCGATTAAGTTCAAAGGTTGAGTTATCCCCGTAATTTCCAGACACCATCTCATTCATCCCTTTTTATGAGTATCTCTTATTATTTTATATTGTACCCTCCCACTCTGTCAGCTCCAGCTCAGTCTCACATAACTGCCTCCAGTGATTGTAAATCTCTGGAACTCCTGCTTGTTCTATCCGTATTATGTCCTTCTTGTTTAATTGTCCCACTTCGTTAGAACGTGAATAGTAGATTAGTCCTGTAGCTTCCTCAACCCGATGTCTGATGTGCCGGGTCGCAAATGCCTCAGGCATCTGTGGAATAAAAATATTTGATTGTTTCTCGCCAAAACGTGGCAGTTGCTGCCAACCCTCAACTGCTTTACTGTAATAATTGATATTTAGGCGGTAACAAAGTCGTTGTATCAGTATATCCGAAGGATAATCCCGAAACGCATCATAGATTAAGGTGCTGGTCTCCACACCTAATAGTTGTGCCTGTTGACGAATCTTCTCTGTCTGCTGATAGGCTTTGATTAATAATTCAACATTGGTTCGCTCAGGCCACCAGTGTTGCCAGGATGCCCAGGTTTCTAGAGGTAATCTACCAATCACCAGCAGACTCAATTTTTTAACAGGTATGCCAGCAGCCAACAACAGGTCAAGAGGATTAAACTGAACTTCAGCCTGGGAAAAGGGGCCCAGGGTTTCTTTAATGTAGATTGGCCTTGTTGTTCCACCATGAGGATGCCAGTGGCGCCTAACTTCTAGTGAGTGCCAGCGCAGTAGGTTTTTCAGTGGCTGCAGGTATGAATCAATTCCCATAGCACCAAAAGCACGCATCATAGCAGTGCTACCACTACGACATGGTGAAATGGAGAGTATAATGTGACTATTGTCCGCCAGCTCATCAAGCGACACATAAGAAGCCAGCTCTTCGATATTATTAGATACGAATTTATACTTTACCTGCAACAGACTAGCCTTTTCAAATCAATGACCATCCCAAAAAACAGAACAGCCATCTAATCAAATATTAGTTTATCCTACACTTTATAAGTAAATTTATGATAATTCAACGGATAAACCCTCAGCTATTTTTAGGTTTAACTATGCTGCAGTTATTTTTTTTGAACGACAAAAGAGAGTATTTTCCCTTCGGTATTTTCCTCCAGAATGATATGCCCCATCTGCGTTGAAATGATATGGATTTCACTGATAAATTCCCTGTTGTTTGCGGTTATTTTCAGATGATCCCCAGAAGCCATCCGTGCAAGCACGGCTTTGGTGCGCATAATGGGCATAGGACAATCCAGATCTCTTATGTCAAGCATCTCTTCAAAGGCCAGGTTTTCACTCATGGCTAACTCCTAATCTGGTGTGAATTTTTAATTGCACTTTCAACTATTAATTTGAGCATATACGCGACAGCAATTTAAATAAAATATCTGACTCCTCTGAACCATCAAAACGGATGCAGGTGTTAAGCCAAATACACCGCAGAGTTATACTCCTGTTCGTAAAGATAATATATCACAACTTTGAATAATAATTTATATTTGATACCTTACTGTTTTTTTGAAGATAGTTAATAATTAAAAACCTGGATGTCCTTTTTTCCACTGGTGAGATGGATGAGGTGAGCCTCACCCTCGATATGTCAATGTACCCAGTCTTTCAGGTAAAAAACAAGGCGTGTGCTATTATTTTCAAGAATTAATTTTTTCTCTGGATTCAGGGTGATTTTTGAATTTCGGGTAAGCATCTGATTCAGCATAGATTCAAGATCATTTTGATCAGAACGGCAAAATATGCGAGTTGCTCTCATATTGTCCAGAGCAAAAGTTTCATTATGTAGTATCGCCTTTGCAGAGAATTTGTTACAGCCTGTATTACCAAATACCATCATCTGTTCGCCAAAGTCTAGCTCAGGGATTCTATTATTGAATTTTTCAATGTCAATTTTTTTATCATTAATACTCTCAAGCAGCCAGCGGTGATGTTGTAAGTCTCCTTGTGTGACAATGTTGGTTTCATGGCACAAACCAAACACTTTAAATACAGTAAATAAACCATCATAATCAGTAGCGAATCCAATGCTGCTTTTAACTTCAGAATCACGATTGATTTTACCTTTGACAACAAGACAAATATCTTGATAGGTTTTATTCGTATTGTAGGCAATTAATTGTTTTAACTGCAGTCTTATTTGGGAATTTGTGTCCGGACTTAACCAGTAGCATTGTGAGTTAATCGCCGGGCAAAATGTATTCACTTCATGTCCAAAGGTATATTGACCTCGATAACGAAGCGTTTTATTGCCAGCAAAAGCGGATAAAGTTGTTGTCAGCAGCATGAATGTTAGAATGAAATTTTTCAATATAAAGCCTTACCACATCCCTTGAATTTTTTACCCTTAAGAATAACAAAAACACTGACATTAAATTTTTCACCACTCATGACATCGGAGCACTCTTTGCCTTCAATAATAATTTCAAGCTTCTGGTCTTTTACCGTGAAAACAGTGGTGTGTTGGGCCGGATTAACATTGGGATCAACATAGGGGGAGGTTATTTTTGTCTGGCCGTAATCCGTGATAAGATATATTTTTTCACCATTGGTTATTTCAAGTAACCAGCCAGGTTCCTGACCAATGGCACGAAAAGAAATACCCCTCAACCTGGCAGCATGCCAGACATTATTTTTTGCAATTTGCTCTTCAATTTCGAGTGTAGTGCTATCTGCCAGTACTGAAAAGCAGGATAATAATAAAGAAAGTAGTATTATTGATTTCATGGTGAAATAAATACCACATTCTTACTAAAGAATCAAAGTAAACTGCTGTTTAGAAACCTACCGTTACAATATTTTATTTGTCCATTGCTATTTAGATGAAAGAACCACAAGTGCTGCTGCGGCTATTAATGCAGCGATTGCGACGAAAATAGTTTCTGGTTTATTGGCAATAAAATCTATGAAACTCATTAGACAGAGTAGAAAATCTTCATACATCCCACCAGCAAAGCTGGTGAATTATCTCATTTAATTACTCACTCATTATTTTTGCTCAAAAGAAAACTTCTGGCCACCGACACTGGCCTCGGCCATCAACCCACCTTTAATATGAGTGAAAATAGCAATACCTTTGCTGTATTTTGTTTGTGCTGCTGCTCCTTTTTTGACAACAACGGCGGAAACCTGTGCTCCGGCTTCATAATTGCCTTTAATAAAGTATTCATAGGTTTTTTGATCTTCAAAAAAGATAACTTCACTGAATTCCTGAACTCCTATTTGAAGCCCCAAAGTTACTTGAGTCATTGACGCAGTGCCGGAGGCTACACCCTGTTTGTAAACAATACCTTTTCCATGAGCTCCACCCACACCAAAACCTGCTTTGCCAATGGTTGGGAATACTGCATAGCCGTAAGCTTTTTCAAAAAAATTATTGATACCGGGATCAGAAGAGATAAAATCTGCCAATGTATTGTTTGCTTTTTCTGCTAGTTCAGTGTCCAAATTGTTTGAAACTTCAGTTGTTTTTTTATTCGTCGTATCATTAGCTTGCACTGTATTTTCTGTGGTTTTTTTAACAGTACTCTGGGTCACTTGCTCAGTTTTTTGTAATAATTTCTGATCGTCTTTCTCGCTGCAACCTGAGAGTATTAATGTAAATAGAGAAAAAACAATTATGATATATTTCATATAATTTTCCTGACAATAATTAAGTGAAAACCGCTAAAATGGAACCTGTGGCTGGCGAATTCTTATATCAAGCAGCAATTGGCGTTTGAAACAATCCACGACAATGATCTTTCCACCGATAATCATCAAGTGAAATGACTTCTGCAGGGTGATCACCTGCTTTTTCTTCCGGAGTTTGGCCATCCAGGGAATAATGTGTACGCAAAGCGTTATAATACTGTTTAAATTCATTCAGTTTATTTTGTAAATCACGTTCATTCCAAAAAATCATCTGATTTAAGTGTTCACGCCTGACTGTACCGATTAACCGTTCAACAAAAGGATGTGATACCGGCACATTCGGTACACTTTTTATTTCATCAATGTCTAAAACCCTGAGATTGGCTTCCTCTGCTAAATTCTGTTTGTAAATTTTATGCATCAGATGATTTTAACCCAGCCCTAATCCTTGCTTTTTGTTTGATATTATTAATATCCAATTCACCTGCTGAGCCACTTTCCTCACCAGCAATAAGAGCTTTACGCAAAGCCCCAAATTGTGAAGTTGCCTCTTTTTCTTCCAATAAACGTAAGGAGTCACGCATTAATTCACTTGTGGATGCATAACGGCCAGATTTAAGCATACTATCAATAAAATCATTCCAGTGCTCACCAAGACTAACAGTTTGAGTTCTTGACATTTTTCACCTCAAAATAAGACATATTCTTACACTTAATACTAAGTCATATTTTTTACCAAATCAAGTTCACTGGAAGTTCTTCCATAGAAAGAGTTAAATCAAATTTGTAAAATCTTTTTAAGACATTAGAGATAACTTTATTATTATATACAGTATTTTGACTTCCTCCTCCAGCTAAAGCAAGAGGATTCCTGCATGTTAAAGGCAGGTGAAAAACTCTCACGAGTTTTCAGGTTTCTGTTTCATAGTACATTGCCCAGGGAGGCATGAGCTTGGTTTTCGCACATACAGTGTTC
>DAOVUK010000310.1 GCA_030632625.1 Gammaproteobacteria bacterium | reverse complement strand
GTGAAGCAATGGCTGCGCTGGCTTCCTGTACAACAGATGACAAACAAAAATTAATTGAAGGCAGTCCGACCTTTGTAATGAATGAAGGCAGACAAAAGCTCTATGGTAATATCGGCTATCATATTATTGAGGCAAATATCCGGGCTTTATTAGAACAGCCTGAAAACAAACCATCCTGGTATTAAAGGATGAAGCATTCATTAAAGTACAGACTTTTTCTTATTTCAGGACGCTAATGAAAAAAATCGTAATAGCTTTGTTTGTTTTGAGTATTGCTTTTTTTGCTGCAGTTAAAGGCAGTCTATGGTATTTCACCCAGGAATTTGTCGATAATCAGATTATTCGGGCAAAGCCTGTCGCTCAAATTTCTTACAAGGAAATCAAAACATCATTCACTGGCACAGCTACAGTGACGGGTGTAAAAGTATTTATACCCGTCATTGACGAAAGTATTTTCATTGAGTCTATCCAGTTCATAGCACCTGATCTGGTCACATTACTGATGCTTGATAGTCAGTTGCAAAAAAATGAATTACCAGAATCTTTAAGATTAATCATTACGGGTGCCTCATTAGATTTAAATGGCAACCTGATGAAAATGATTGATAATCCCGATGTAGAACCCACTCAGCTGGAAATTTTTTCCACTCTGGCCTGTGGAGATACTTATCGAATTGGCACTGATGCATTATCCAGGATGGGTTATGACCGTCTCACCAGTGATATTATATTAAGCTACCAGTTTAATGCCCGCAAAAAAACACTTCATTATATTCTAAAAAATAATATCCGGGATTTTACTCATTTCAATCTGGCAGGCGAGCTGCATAATATTAGTGATGTCACTTCATTAGCCAAAACAATTCAGCCAGGCGCCATTACCCTTGAAATACTGGACGATTCCTATATCGAACGAAAAAATCGATTTTGCGCTAATCGGGGAAAGCGTAAAGTTGATGAGTATATCAATGAACATATTCTTCAGGTAGAGGAGTATCTATTATCCTATGGTGTTAAGCCGGAAGAAGGACTGATCAATGCCTACAGAACAATCCTTGAGACTTCGGGTTCTATCGTTCTCAAAGCTGATTTGAACAAGCTCACCGGCACCAAAGAAATAATGACTTTTGAACCCAATGATATTATTCAGTTTGTTCATCTGAAGCTGTTCGTCAATGGTGAACGTATCAATGAAATTTCCATTGATATTGATAAAGAAAAGCTGATAAAAGCAGCAACGGACACTGAGGTTGAATTAGAAACCCCTGATCAGATTAGGAAAAAACGTGCCGTTATTATTAAAAAATATCGTCGGGTTTCTGTCGCTAACCTGAAAAACTTTAACGGCTTCCGGGTTAAGGTTGAAACCTACAAGGGTAAGCAATTCAAAGGCACTCTGAAGACAGACAACCCAAGAATTTATGAAGTGGTTTCACGTTTACGCTCGGGTAATATCAGTTATCATCTTCCTGTTAATACCATAAAAAAAGCCGAAGTCTTTAATTAGAGTGAATCTGTTTATTCGGTTCTTAAGAGATAATCCATAAAAAATATGAAACGAGTGACCTATAAGGATCTGGTGGCACAAATTGCTCCCCAGATTAAAGAGTACTTCCCCTGGGATATTGAAGAAAAGCTGGATAAGGGTGATGATATGTTGTTCCTGGACGTACGTGAAAATCAGGAATACGATACCATGTACATTGAAAATTCACTGCATGTACCACGTGGTATTTTGGAAACTGCAGTGGAATGGGACCATGAGGAAACTGAACCTGAACTGGTCGAGGCGCGTGACAGAGAGATTGTTGTTGTCTGCCGTTCCGGAAGTCGCAGTATTTTTGCAGCCTATACTCTGATGCAGATGGGATATAATAATGTCTCCTCGCTGAAGACAGGACTACGTGGCTGGAATGAGTATGACTTGCCATTAGTAGACATGGAAGGAAAATCAGTTGATCCGGAAATTGGTGACAGATATTTTGCCAACAAACTACTTGATTTTCAGCGCAAGCCCGTCAAATGACTAAACATTATACGTTAAACGTTTTAATATTTTATGGATTGCCCTGGTGAGCAGGGTTAAGTCATCCGGCTTAATGATAGTAATATTATGTTAGTTAGTGTCCATCCGGTTATAATGCCTCTACGGTACTATCAGCATTGTCTATTGGCCTGGCAGTGGATTTTTCTATTCATATTATATTAAGAACACGCGTGACCCTAAAGAGTTGTCTTTCAATAAAGAATTATAAAAAAATCAGGCTAAATGTTTGAATCTAAATTAATAGTATTTTCCTTCTATATTAAAACAGCTGGAATTTGAATTATTTTTTCGTTCAGCATCCTTACTTCATTGGCATTATTAATCACAATCCCGAAAGGAATTGAGTTATCGTTTATAAAATCAAAGTCACTAATATTTTCTAAATTAAAGTATTTCCACTGTGGTCGTGCCTGCTTAGCCAGTGTGGTTTTACCACATTGTCTGACTCCAAGGATTAGGATTACTGGAAAAATCTCCAGTAATTGATTGATCTTTACAATATCATTTCTTTTTAGGTCGGCCATATGCTAATTCTACACTAGGATTTTACCGGTGTACACAAGGTGTTTATGAATTTACAGTATAGTTTAACATGCTATAAATTACGTTGAACAATGACGAATTATTAATTAACTCTTTATTACTCCCCTTTATTAATGACGGCTTTCCCACCTGGAATGTTATACGAACCATATAATATTCCTAAGACTCGGTTATCACCACCACCGAACATCTCTGCTGCCCGCCGAAAATTTCCGCTGATGCCGGCTACAAGAGTCACAAAAAATCAGTAAACCGGGTGTTTATCCTCAGGTAAAAAATAAATTTCGTTGTTAAACCTATTATTTAAAACCATGATAATTCCAGGTTTAACTTGAAATTATCATGATTTTCATTATACTCATTCTATGATCACTAGAAAAATAACACGACAACTTATTCAAGCAGCATCAGATTATCCGGTAGTAACAATTATTGGCCCCAGACAGTCCGGGAAAACAACACTTGCAAAATCAACCTTCCCGGATTATCAATACTGCTCTTTAGAAGATCCTGACATAAGACAGTTTGCATCATCTGATCCACGCGCTTTCCTGGCACAGTATTCCAGCTTTGTTATTTTTGATGAAATACAACGAGTACCAGAACTGCTTTCGTATATTCAAGGAATTGTTGATAAAGAGAACATCAAAGGACAATTTATTTTAACTGGATCGCATCAGCTAAAACTTCGTGCAGATATTACGCAATCATTAGCGGGAAGAACCGCTTTATTAACCTTGCTTCCCTTATCCATTGATGAGGTAAAAAGCTTTCTATCAGAGCATTCTATTGCAGAGATGAGTCGTGATGAATTTCTTTTTAAGGGATTTTTCCCTCGTGTGTATCAAGATAATCTTGAGCCAAACCGTGCCTATGCTAATTATTATCAAACCTATATTGAACGTGATGTAAGACAGCTGATCAACCTTAAAAATTTATCATTATTTGAAAAGTTTTTAAAACTACTAGCCGGACGAGTAGGTCAGATTATTAATTTAAATTCATTATCGAATGATGTTGGTGTCTCCAGTACTACGCTAAAGGAATGGTTATCTGTACTGGAAGCCTCATTTATCATTATTAAATTAGAACCTTATTATGAGAATTTTGGTAAGCGAGTCATTAAATCAGCTAAAATTTATTTTATTGATACCGGCTTACTTGCTTATTTATTGGATATAGAGTCACCAAAAATCTTAGGGCGAGATCCACTCATTGGACAAATTTTTGAAAATTTAGTAGTACTGGATGCGATAAAATATAGACTAAACCAGGGACTTTCCCCTAACCTCTATTTTTTTAGAGACGTCCAGGGCTTAGAAGTTGATTTATTATTTAAACAAGGCTCAAGATTAATACCTATAGAGATTAAGTCATCATTTACGTTTAATAAAGTCTTTGCAAAAGGAATTAAAAAGTTTCAGCAGTTAACCGTAAACGCTGATGCAGGCTATATTGTTTATGCAGGCGACTTTACACCAACAACTGACAACTATCAGGTATTAAATTTTCTTGATATAGAAAAGATTTTTTAAAAATATTCTTAATTAGTGTCCATCCATTTATTCCAATAGAAGATATTATTTTTGGTTTCGTAGCAGCAGGCTTAGCCGTGACTTTGTATGATGTAATTTTCAAGCTACAAAGCAAAAAAACAAACATCGGTAATGTGCCCGTATTATAGCAGAAAACACCCTAACTTTTAATGAGTTGTGAAATTTCCCTTGAAGCTTATTTCTATAAACATTCTAAGAGTAGATCGGGCATTTTGATTATTCAATAATATCTGTTCTATTATGAAGCGCATTAAAGTAACGGACAAAATATCAAGCTGACTGACCCCTTGATTGACCAGCCTGAACACTAACCGGGGTCATTGATGTTAATATCACAATAAACAGGATTCATTACTGTATAGTTTTTCATCTTTAATGGCATTATCTGATTGATATTTGACATCAACAGACACTTGACAGGACGTTTCTCAAATAAAGGCGGTATTTTAGAAAAATTAAGTTTATTATTCGCAGTTTTTTCATTGGCTTTTGCTTCGATCAAAACTATTGGTGAAAACTCTGCTACAGAGTCTTCAAT
>DAOVUK010000291.1 GCA_030632625.1 Gammaproteobacteria bacterium | reverse complement strand
GGCTTTCTATGAGAAGAGAGAAGGAAAGTTGTAAGTTGTTAAGTTAATAAGTTGCTATGTTTGTAAGTTGTCATGTTGTTATGTTTTTACGTAAAAACATACCAACATACCAACATAACAACATACAAACATATAAACATACAAACTTATCAACCTGACAACCTCCTATGCCCCTTGAATTTGTGGCATAATATCGCCACCTATCTATAGGTAAAAATTAGTACGAATAAATTTTAAAGCAATTGAGGATACAACATGAGTTTTTTTATAGAAGATGCCCTGGCCGAAGGTGCTGGCATAGCATCTGCTGCACCTGATCTGGTTTCACAATTAATGGTCTTTGGTGGAATTTTTCTGATTTTCTATTTATTGTTTATTCGCCCTCAGAATAAAAAAATGAAAGAGCATAAGGCAATGGTTGATGCGCTGGCAAAAGGTGATGAAGTGGTCACTAATGGCGGCCTTTTAGGCAAAGTCGTTGGTCTGCATGATAGTTTTATCACGCTTGAAGTATCCCAGGATGTCAAACTGAATGTGCAGCGCTCTGCGGTTGGTACCATTCAGCCTAAAGGGACTATCAAAGGGATTAAAGACTAATTCTCTATTGTAGAAATAGCCTGGATACCTTTGAGGTGCTGCTTGCCGGCACCTCCTGAGACTGGTTTTACAGCGCAAAAACACGCTGTATTTTTAAAGTGACTTTAGATCAAGAAAGAAAAAAATATGCTCAATCATTATCCACTCTGGAAATATCTTCTGATCGCTATAGTGATTACGGTCAGTGCATTTTATGCTTTGCCCAATACCTATGGTGAAGATCCCGCATTACAGATTGCCGCCTCAGCCCGAGGTGTTGAAGTCGATGACAAAACCCTCAATCGGATAGCAAAAAAGTTTGACAGTGAGGGCATAAAGTATCGTAATGCCAAATTTTCAAGTACCGGTTTGCTGTTTCGCTTCAATAATAAGGACGATCAGGAAAAAGCCAAAAAAATAGCAGAAAAAGAATTGGGTGATGATTATGCGGTGGCATTGAATCTGGCCACAGCCACGCCGCAATGGTTACTGGACATGAATGCTGAGCCTATGTACCTGGGCCTGGATCTGCGTGGTGGTGTTTATTTTCTGATGCAGGTTGATATGGAAGCGGCGGTAATCAAATCGGTCAACACCTATGTCAGCGATTCACGCACAATTTTGCGCAAAGCCAAAGTGCGTTATCTGGGCAGTAAACGGGTTGATAAAGATGTAATTATCCGCTTCAAATCAGAACAATTACGTGAACAGGGACTTGATATCCTTGGGCGTGATATGCGCGATCTGAGTTTTAGTGAAAAGCAAGATGGCAAAACATTTATTCTGCATGGCCGCTTGAGCGAAGCCAAACTCAAAGAGTTGAAGCTCTTTGCGCTGAAACAAAATGTTACCACCTTAAGAAAACGTATTGATGAAAAATTCCACGGTCTGGTGGAGCCCATTATTCAGCAGCAGGGTGATGATCGCATCGTTATTCAGCTGCCGGGTATTCAGGACACCGCAGGCGCTAAAGATATTTTAGGGGCAACGGCCACGCTGGAATATCGTGCAGTTGATGAAGAACACACGGTTGAACAGGCTTTGAGCGGCCGGGTGCCGGCTGGTTCAAAAATTTATTATACCCGTGAACGACATGAAGGCAGCCGTGTCATCCCATCGGTGCCGGTATTATTGAAAAAACGTGTCATTGTTACCGGTGAACATGTCACCAATGCTCAGGCAGGTATTGATCCGGATACCGGCGGTGCTAGAGTAAACGTCTCTCTGGATGGTTATGGCGGATAACGCATGGGCGCTTTTACCAAAGAGAGTGTTGGTAAGCGCATGGCGGTTGTCTACCTGGAAACCAAACAGGAAACAGTGCGTGATGAACAAGGCAATGTCCTCAGAGATGAAAATGGCAAAGCAATAGTCAAGCGTCGCACCACAGAAGAAGTCATCAGTAATGCCGTTATTCGCGGACATTTCTCCAATCGTTTTGAAACCACAGGTCTGGACAGTGTTCAGGAAGCCAATGATCTGTCTTTGCTGTTAAGAGCGGGCGCGTTAGCGGCACCGGTTTATATTATTGAAGAACGTACTATTGGCCCCAGTCTGGGACAGGACAATATTGATAAGGGCTTTCGTTCGGTCATTATTGGTTTTATCGCTGTGTTGTTTTTTATGGCATTCTGGTATCGCAAATTTGGTATGATTGCTAATTTTGCTCTGGGACTGAATCTGGTTATTATTGTCGCGGTTTTATCTTTATTGCAGGCGACTCTGACCTTGCCGGGTATTGCCGGTATTGTACTCACGGTTGGTATGGCGGTTGATGCCAATGTGTTGATTTTTGAACGTATTCGTGAGGAACTGCGCAATGGCAATTCACCTCAGAACAGCATTCATTCCGGTTATGAAAAAGCCTTGATGACTATTGCTGATGCCAATATAACCACACTGATTGCGGCATTTGTTCTTTTTGTGGTGGGTACCGGACCGATCAAAGGTTTTGCCATTACTTTATCGATTGGTATTGTCACCTCGATGTTTACTGCGATTATGGTGAGTCGGGCCATTGTTAACCTGGTCTATGGCGGCAAGCGTATTAAGGATATATCCATTTAACTCCCGACTTTGAGCTGAATTAAAAGCCCTGAGCTGAACTAAAAGATAAAAACTATGCAAATATTGACAGATACAAATATTAAATTTATGACTCATCGCAAAATTGCGATGTTGATTTCATTAACCCTGATTATTATCTCACTGGCCTCACTGGCTTTTCGTGGTTTACAGTTAGGTCTGGATTTTACTGGCGGCACTCTGCTGGAGGTTGCTTACCCGACAGCGATTGAGCTGGCTCCTATCAGAGATAAACTGCACAGTAATGGCTTTGATGATGCCATTGTGCAGCATTTTGGTTCAGCCAATGAGGTTTTAGTGCGTGTCGCGCCCAGAGAAGGCATATCCAATGCCGATATTTCGACCAGTCTTTTTGAGTTATTAAGAGCAGAAAATGCTTCGGTTGAAAATCGTCGGGTTGAATTTGTTGGGCCTCAGGTTGGCGAAGAGCTGACTGAAACGGGTGGTATTGCCATGCTGGCGGCACTGGTCTGTATTTTAATTTATGTGGCTCTGCGCTTTGAATACCGCTTCGCTCTGGGGTCGGTTGCCGCACTGGCGCATGATGTTATCCTGGTTATGGGAATGTTTGCCCTGTTTGGTATTGAATTTGATTTGACCGTACTGGCCGCAATTCTGGCTGTGATTGGTTATTCTCTTAATGATACTATTGTGGTGTTTGACCGTATTCGGGAAAATTTTCGCAAGATCCGCAAAGGCGATGCGATTAAAGTCATTGATGCATCACTCAACCAGACGCTGTCACGGACATTAATTACTTCTTTGACGACATTACTGGTGTTGTTTGCCCTGTTTATTTTTGGCGGTGAATTGATTCACGGCTTTGCTACTGCGCTATTGGCCGGCGTTATCGTGGGTACTTATTCATCCGTTTATGTCGCCAGTTCGGTCCTGGTTGCAATGGGAATAAGCAAGGAAGATTTAGCCCCGGTTAAAAAAGAAGGTGAGCAGGAAGAAGAAGTTTACGAAGAGGTGTAGCGACGTTGTGAGAGTAGCGACGTTGTGAGAGTAGCGACGTTGTGAGAGTAGCGACGTTGTGAGAGTAGCGACATTGCGACGAGAGTGGAGACGTTGCATGCAACGCCTCTACTGGCTATTTACTCAGCTCAGGGCTGAGGTGCGGTGTGATGTTTTGCAGTATTTCTTTAAATACTTTAGGTGTACCGGCCACGACATTGCCGGTTTCCAGATAGTCTTCACCACCGGAGAAATCACTGACCAGTCCTCCAGCTTCGGTGATCAACAAAGCACCGGCAGCCATATCCCAGTCATTCAGCGCAATTTCCCAGAAACCATCCAGACGTCCGGCCGCCACGTAGGCCAGATCCAGAGCTGCAGAGCCGGGTCTTCTGATCCCTGCTGTCATAGGGAACAAAGCCTTAAAAGTGGCCAGATAAGAATCCAGATGCTGTTGTTCTTTAAAGGGAAAACCGGTGCCTAATAAAGCACCTTCCAGACCTTTTTGTTTGCTGACACGAATGCGGCGATCATTGAGCATGGCACCTTCACCACGGCTGGCAGTAAACAGCTCCTGATTCACCGGGTTAAAAACAACGGCCTGAGATAAACGCCCATTTTGTTTAAAGGCGATGGAGACTGCAAATTGCGGGAAACCGTGGAGAAAATTGGTGGTTCCGTCTAAAGGATCAATAATCCATTGAAAATTTTCATTGCCGTCAAGTAAGCCATTTTCTTCTGCTTTTATTGAATGATTCGGGTAGGCTTTTTTAATGATATCAATAATGGCCATTTCCGCCTGACGGTCAACATCGCTGACAAAATCATTGGCAGCTTTGGTGGTAATTTTTAAATTATCAACCTTGTCCATGGAGCGGTAAATAACCGTACCGGCAGCACGAGCCGCACGAATTGCAATATTGAGCATAGGATGCATTTAGAAGTCCCCATAAAAATGCTGATGGCACTCTAGCAAGCAGTGCTATAGAGATAGCAAGCAATGCTAAAGAGATGAATTAAAGAGCAAATAAACGACATATTATAACATCAATACGTGCTAAAATTCACTTTGTACTTCCAATTTTCTATTTTGTAAACAGGTTTTAGATGAGTCTGAATAACATTCGTATCGTCATGATCAACACCTCTCATCCGGGCAATATCGGCGCTGCGGCAAGAGTGATGAAAAATATGGGACTGACCCGTCTCTATCTGGTTGATCCCAAACAGTTTCCCAATTATGAAGCCACAGCGATGGCATCGGGGGCAGATGATTTGTTGTCCCGGGCAATCGTTTGTCATTCATTTGAAGAGGCACTTGAAGGTTGTCATCTGGTATTAGGCACGACGGCCCGGGAACGAAAAATTCAGCATGATTTT
>DAOVUK010000321.1 GCA_030632625.1 Gammaproteobacteria bacterium | reverse complement strand
GTCCAAGCAGCACATTTAATGCTGCACTGGCTTCGATTTCATAAGCGCTTTTTAGGGCTCTTCACAAAAATGCGTACTTTTCCAAATTGCAGAGACAAGGCATACCTTGTCTCTACGGTCACGTAACGACCGCCAGGGTGTCAGCATACTTAGAGACGTTGCATGCAACGTCTCTACCCTATCTATGAATGGCTGAATTATTCTGGCAAACCAATCAGGTCAATGTATTTAAAGATCATCTCGAGGTCATTGACTGTACTAATTTGTAATCTGAATATGCTTCCTTGAATGGTATTCACGGAGCATCAGAACCTGTCATTTATTATTGAGTGATTTTATACCAATATGAACCCAGTAATGAATGACAGCTTATGTTTTAGTGCTGCAGCGGGAGAACGGCTAAAAGACTGGCTCCACAGCTCAGCTCAAAAGCAGATTTAGTTATCACAAAGTATAGCGCAGCATGATTTATAGTACTGCCAGTGTGATCATTTTTTTCATTAATTCTGCCTGATTGTGTACGTCCATTTTATGCATCGTATGTTTTATATGATTTCGAATGGTTTCCTGAGAGCGATAAGTGTTGGCTGCAATATCATGAATTGAAGGAGTCTTCATAAAATGCAGAGCACAAAGCGCCTCACATCTGGATAACTGGTAAACTTCTTCTAAGCGATCAATAGCAGCATTATTTTTTTTATCATGAGAAAAAGTGAGAATAAATCCATCTTTATAACATTCCCACTGATAAAGATTTTCCAGGGAAGAAACCGGAATAAGAGTGATTTGACAGGAATGACACTGATTTTGAATGGAAGAGATTGTTTCACTATTTTCAATCAATGACAGTAATTGCTGTTCAATAGCAGGATTTTTTACCACAATTCGCTTCTCTGAAACAGTCACACAATCCAGCTGACCAATAAATGAAGTGTAATCAGGATTAGAAAAAAGAATGTTTAATTCACGATCGATAATAATATATCCATCAAAATGAACGCCGGTGAAATAAAACAGCTGACTGTTTATTTTAAGCCGCTGTTCTTCGTGCATTGCTGCGTCCAGAAATGGAATAAGACTTTGCACACACTGAGTCACCTGATGCAGCTCCACATCATTAAACACTTTCCTGCGGTTGACTAACAGATTGAATGAATGATTATGACTGCAGGGAATTGATACACCAAAACGGTAATCCTGTCCATCAGGCTGTATAAAATTGCCTTTGACTTTTTTACTCTGATTATCTTCTACATTTTGATTGCAAAAAACCTGTTGCGGGTTTTTGCTGATATAATAATTAAAAGCATCCAGTTTGTTTAATTTCTTTTCATACTGTTCCTGATAATCCTGTGAAATATTATCATTGAAAAGAAAATGAGTGTTTTCAGGTTTGAGCAGATCAGTGATCAGCAAGGCACTGGAATCACAATTGAGCTGCAGGGTAAGTTGTGTCAGAAAACGATTCCAGGTTAAAATATTTCCAGGCGCATTAAGCAATAATGAATTCAGATCTGCGTTTTCAGTAAATAGAATCATTAAAGCCTTCCTTATGCTCCTGTCAGATACTCAATCACACACATTTAATAAAACAGAATTAAGTGTCAATCAGATGCTTTTTGCTCATACAATTTGAAATAGAATTTATTTGATCGTATATCAGGAAGAATACATAATCAGGTAGGTATGGACCTTCTTTAACATGGGTAAACACTGTAGATATGTACTACTGTCTATGGCCAACTACAGTGTTGCGGCCGAATCAACCTGAATTCTTTACTCAATCCAGAAACTTTCTCCGGCAGCCCGCTGTACTGCAGGGGCTTCAAACAGAAATGAAGGTCTTTAACTTTTTGTCTTCACCAGGGATGATAAGTTAAGTTAATCAATCCTGTTTTTTTCAAGTTCATCAAAATAAACTCGTTTACGATAATTAATTAAGCCATTTGTAGATGAGTCATGGTTTTCAACATCGCCGGGAGTTGATAAATCAGACTGGATTTGACCGGCTAATACCTTACCGTATTCAACCCCCCACTGGTCAAAGGAATTAATATTCCAGATAATGCCCTGAACAAACACTTTGTGTTCATACATAGCAAGAATAGAGCCTAATGTTTTAGGCGTAAGACGCTCAAAAATAATCGTATTTGTTGGTTTGTTGCCATCAAACACCTTATGTTGAATCACCTCTTCAATTTTTTCATCATCAAAACCCTGATGTTTCATTTCTGCCACTGCTTCAGCATATTTTTTACCTAACATCAGAGCTTTTGTCTGGGCAAGACAATTAGAAAAAAGCACTCTATGGTGTAAACCCAATGGGTTCTGGCTCAATGCAGGGATCAGGAAATCCGCAGGGACCGGCTTGGTCCCCTGATGCAGCAACTGGAAAAAAGCATGCTGCCCATTGGTGCCTGACTGGCCCCAGATAATGGGACCGGTCAGATAATTCACACGATGGCCGCTTTTATCAATGGTTTTGCCATTACTTTCCATATCCAGTTGCTGCAAATAAGCCGGCAAACGTTCCAGATACTGGCTATAAGGCATAATTGCATGACTCTGCGCATCAAAGAAATTGTTATACCAAACTCCCAGAAGAGCCATAATAACCGGTATATTTTCTTCCAGCGGTGCTTTTTGAAAATGCTGATCCATATCATAAGCCCCTTCCAGAAGAGACTCAAAATGATCCATACCGAGATAAAGAGCAATGGTTAAACCAATCGCTGACCACAGAGAATATCGTCCTCCCACCCAATCCCAAAAGGCAAATGTATTGTTCTCATTGATACCAAAAGCAGTTGCCAGTTCAATATTTGTTGTTACTGCAACGAAGTGTTTTTCTATGGCTTTTTCATTGCCCACCAGATCCAGAAACCATTTCCGGGCACTATAGGCATTCAGCATAGTTTCCTGAGTTGTAAATGTTTTTGAAGCAATGACAAACAGAGTTGATTCCGGCTCAACCTGTTTTAAAGTTTCCACTAAATGCGTGGCATCTGCATTGGATACAAAAAAGGCCTTTAAGCCTCTTTGTGCAAACGGCTTCATGGATTCACAAATCACATGAGGGCCCAGATCAGAGCCGCCAATACCGATATTAATAATATTTTTTATTCTGGCACCATTGTAACCCCGCCATTCACCCGAACGAACCTGATCAGAAAAGTCACGCATATGTGCAAGCACCGCTTTGACTCCGGGCATCACATTTCGACCATCAACCCGAACGGCTTTACTGGATCGATTTCTCAGCGCAGTGTGTAATACTGAACGACCTTCTGTCAGGTTGATCGCCTCGCCGGAAAACATCTGATCACGCCATTCTTCAATCTTCCCCTGACGAGCCAAATTAAATAACAGCTGCATCGTCTTTGCGGTCACCCGATTTTTGGAATAATCCAGTAACATATCATTTAAAGTTGCTGAAAAAGTTTCAAAGCGATGAGGATCTTCATTGAACATATCACGCATATGAAGGTCTTTAACTTCTTCATAATGTTCTTTAAGCTCAAGCCAGGCGGGTGATTCAATTAATTCTGTCATAGTAATCTGAGCTCCTGAAAATATTTCATATAGGGGTCTGTTTACCGAAGTTATGCTTATTGCCTGCTCCAGTTTATCCCGTGTCAGGCAAAGTCGAAGTGCACTTCATACTCTGCCTTATCCTGTATTAGGCAGAGTCAAAGTTCACTTTATACTCTGCCTTATCCTGTATAATATAAAAAGCCTCCAATTTAATCTATAAGCAATTAATAATTTTATGATTATTGTTAATTTTCTGAAAGTAAAAAAATTAAATTAATATTTGACTAATTAAAATCCCGCTCCTATAATATGCGCACTTTCTAGCTAATTGCTACGAAGGACTGCTTCAAAATATGTCTTTTTTACTTATTCTTTACTCTCAGAACAAAGAGCAAGTTTCTTTACTCTCAGAACAAAGAGCAAGTAAAATTATGACAGACTGAAATGTGTCCCCTTCGTCTAGTGGCCTAGGACACCGCCCTTTCACGGCGGTAACAGGGGTTCGAACCCCCTAGGGGACGCCACTTTTTCTTTTTATAATATTTGAATTTTCCTCATAAAATTTAAATATCCTGATAAAAATCAATGCTTTGATTTTTTATTTTCCGGTTCCATTCTATACTAAAAATATCTGAATTATCTCTGATAATAGTATTTGCCTCCAGTTAATGGCCACCCACAGAGCTACTTGCAAAATTGCTCGTTATAAAAACACTTTCTACAAGCTCTGCAAGCAATCATCCCCGCAAAAACATCTCGATCCGGTTTAACTTTTTTCTGCGTTCAGCCTGGCTTTTGATTTAATCCGGCAAATCACTCAAAAAGCATACAAGTCCGAAATTATGGTCTACATTAATATGAGACTTCAGATAAAATGAAGACTTTCGTCTAATAAAAACCTTTAGCCAGCAAAAATCTTTAGCCGGTAAAAAAAATCAGCTCGATTTTTCATGGTATCAATGATGATATTTTTAATAAAAAAATTCGTTTTAGTGATCATATTTCTCATTATTACCATCAATCCACTCTTTGG
>DAOVUK010000425.1 GCA_030632625.1 Gammaproteobacteria bacterium | reverse complement strand
GCAAGCTCAGCGCCAACCTACTTCTTAATCGTCAAGTCATCAGAATTAATGTGTTCTGGGACTAGTTGTCAGTTTTAGTTTTACCAGTTCACAGTGCCGGAATGTGTCCGGCATATAAATTATCAATATCTTCTTTGTAATTAGCGACAATCTTATTACGCTTGAGTTTCATGGTGGGTGTCAGCATGCCATTATTAATTGTCCATGGGCTCAAAATAAGCTTAACGCGACGAATCTGTTCATAGCCCGGGAAGGATGACAATAAACTGGATATCTTTTTAGTGACCATGGTACAAAGTTTCTTATTTTGTAAGTCATCTTTTTCCAGTGAATTAATGTGGGCTTCATTGGCAATATCATGCCACATTTCTTCATTGAGAACGACAATGGCGCTTAAATAGGGCTTTGCTTCACCTATGACGATGGCCTGTTGAAAAACAGGATCACTGCAGATGGCCATTTCCAGATCAGCAGGCGGCACTTTTTCACCATTGCTCAGGACCAGAATTTCTTTGACACGACCTGTGATATAAAGATGATCATTTCTGAGTTCAGCTTTATCACCGGTATGTAACCAGCCGTCAGAGTTAATAATGTTTTTTGTGGCAATGTCATTATTCCAGTAACCTTGCATGACATTTTGTGCCTTGATCAATAATTCACCATTGTTTTCAAAGTGTGTCTTAATTCCGGGTAGAATTTGCCCCACACTGAAGGGATCATTATCCTCAAGTTTATTGGTACTTATTACTGGACCTGCTTCAGTCATGCCATAGCCCTGAGTAATGGTCAGTCCAAGTCCAATAAAGAACTGAGCAATTTCATTAGCAAGAGGAGCGCCGCCGCTGATAGCCAGGCGAAGATTGCCGCCCAGTTTAGCCATCACTTTTTCAGCAAGCATTTTATTTAATAATGGCCAGAGTAATAAACCGGGAAACCAGGATTGTTTATGTTGATGATGTAGAAAACGTTTCCAGCCAATTTTAATGGTGAGCTTAAACAAATTCGTGACCAGTGGTGATTTGTTTTTCAGCTGCTGGGTAATTTTCTGGTGAACACGCTCAAAGATTCTGGGCACTGTCACCAGTACTGTGGGTTTTATGGTCTGTAAATCAATGGCTAATAAATCCACTGAACGTGCATAGGCCACCTCTGCCCCGGCCATCATTGGAATATAATATCCGGCAGTTCGTTCAAACATATGTGAAAGGGGTAAAAAAGATAAAAATTTATCATCACTTCTACAGGGGACGGCCGAGATTGATGCCCAGGTATCATATAAGATATTAGCATGACTGAGCATTACGCCTTTGGGCTTGCCTGTCGTGCCTGAAGTGTAAACGATTGTCGCCAGACTGTCAGGTGCTATGTTCAGACTGCTCTGTTGAAAACTATTCTCCCGGAGGCTTAAATTATGCTGAAACTGTTCTGGATGCAAATCATCAGAACTTAAGTTTCCAAAAGAATCCACAACAGGTATTTTTAAATCGTTTTGCAGCTTGTTGCGTAGTGAACTGGAATCGTCTTTTTCCAGTGAAATGAGTGCAGATAATTTTTGCAGCTGATAGTTGATTAATGACAGCGATTTAATTTGTTCATTATTCTCTACAATGAGTAGTTTTATCTTTGCATCATCTAAAATATAAGCAATATTTTCTGCCCTGTCATTAGGATATAGCGGTACAACAACCATTCCAAGACTGAGCGCTGCCTGTTCTGAAAAAATCCAGTCAGGACAGTTTTTCAGCATTATGGCTATATTATCTTCAGCTTTTAAACCCAGTTTTTGAAACAGTGAGCGCCATCTCAATACTTCATAATAAGCCTCTGACCAGGTCAGGACATGCCAGCTTTTTGTGCGGCTGTCTGTATAAGAACCCTCAGAATAACCATAGTAATGATAGGCTGTTTTATCAGGGGTGGCCTGGACTCGTTTAAAAAACAGTCCGGGTAAGGTCACGGCGGATTCGGGAGAAATGGGTTCCACTTCTTTTTTATAGAGAGTTGAATTATTTTTCATAATAAATACCTCACTAACAATTGCTGATTTTACCTGTAAGTTAAAGTGTTCCAGCCAATGACCGGATTAAAGCGTTGACCAAAATCTTTTGATAAATCAACTAAGGACTGATCCATTTCCCTGATGCCCTGATGTTTAATGTAATGCATCGGGCCTCCCAGAAAAGGGGCAAAACCGGTACCAAATATAATGCCGGCATCGAGATAATCAGCGTTTTCTACCACTTTTTCATCAAGACAGGCAACGGCTTCATTAAACAGACGAAACATTAATCGATTGCTTATTTGAGTTATCGTCAGGCCCTGGTAACTTTTTTCAGCTGTTTTTGAAATTGCTGTGGGTTTACCATTTTTGTAATAATAAAAGCCTTGATTTGACTTGATTCCTAAGTGGCCGTTTTCAACCCGTTCAATTAAAGTTTGCGGCACACTTACACCCTGTGATTTTGCCAGATTCTTAGCCACTGAAAGACAAATATCCAGTCCCACCTTGTCGGCCAGTTCAATAGGACCCATGGGCATACCAAAATCTCTGGCTGCCTTATCAATAAATGGGGCAGGGATCCCTTCACTATAGAGTTCAATGGCTTCGAGCAGGTAGGGCGTTAACACACGATTAACCAGAAAGCCTGGAGTACTGGTAACCGGCAGCGGTAATTTGCCAATCTGGCCGGCAAAATGCAGGGCGGTTTGTCTGGCTGATTCTGATGTCTGCTGTGAACTTACTACTTCAATTAATGGCATTCTGGCCACAGGATTAAAGAAATGTATGCCGACTAATCGTGATGGATTTGCTAATACCTGTGAGATATCATCAAGAGGAATGCTGGATGTATTGGTGGCAAAAACACAGTCTGACCGGGCAATAAGTTCAGCCTCTTTGAAGACGTTCTGTTTGGCATTGACATCTTCTATTATCGCTTCAATCACCAGACCGGCTTTTTTTAAACCATCATTCTTTATATCAGGAATTAAACGATCCATGGCTGACTGAACTAAATATTTTTCTTTGAGTTTTTTGCTGAAAAACTCACTGCCTCTTTGAATTAAGCGGGCCAGCACTTCATTGGCTGTATCATGAATAGTCACAGTGAAACCTTTATAAACACACCAGATGGCAATATCACCGCCCATAACGCCGCCGCCAATAATGTGGATATGTGGTAATGCTTTGTTGCTTATATAATGGGGGTTATCCATCGCTGTGTCTTTAATATTGACAGAGGAGTGTGACAGGCTTTTTAATTGGTCCTGTAAATGAAAAACACGGATCAAATTTTGTGCTGTTTCACTGGTAAATAAACCAGCAACAGATTCAGCTTCTTTTTTCATCATGAAATCATCATTGCCGGCATG
>DAOVUK010000523.1 GCA_030632625.1 Gammaproteobacteria bacterium | reverse complement strand
CATTATTCTGCAACGGATATCATTGTTCTCAGTGGTAAAGCTTCCTTTGAAAATGCCCGGCAGGCATTTAGTCTGGGCGCTAAAGATTTTCTTAACAAACCCTATGATCCTTCTGAGCTGATGGAGTTAATTCATAAAATTTTGAAAAAAAGACGTTTAAAAGCGCAAAAATTGAGCAAAAATCTGGAGGATAGTGAGTTGAGTGGTGTCGAAAAGACACTGGTGGAGCTGGAGAGTATTATCCACAATGAAGATTTAACCTTTGCTAATGAAATTATTAATTCCAGTCCGGCGGTAGCCTTCCTGTGGAAAAATATTCCCCACTGGCCGGTGCAGTTTGTGTCAGAAAATGTGGTTGATTTACTGGGTTATACCGCCAATGAGTTTATTTCCCAGAAGGTGATCTATAAAGATATTATTCATCCTGATGATGTGGAACGGGTTATTAAGGAAGTTGTGCAGGATCAAAAAAATATAAAGTTAAAACATAAACTGTATCGCATTATTACAAAATTTGGTGTGATCAAGTGGGTTGAAGACAGTTCTTCGATGGTTCGGGATGAACAGGGAAACATTACTCATTATCAGGGGATTATTTTTGATGTCACTGAAAGGGAGCTTGCCAGGCAGAAAATGCTGCAAAATCAAATGTCTCTGGAACATGTTGCCTATCATGATGCCCTGACAGGCTTGCCAAATCGTCTATTACTGCTGGATCGTATGCGCCAGTCAATTAAAAAAGCACAGCGGGCAAACAAATACCTGTCTGTATTGTATATTGATCTGGATAAATTTAAACCAATCAATGATACTCTGGGACATGCTGCAGGTGATGACGTGCTTAAAGTTATCGCTAGAAGATTGAGTAAAAATGTCCGCGCTGTGGACACCGTTGCCCGGATTGGCGGTGACGAATTTATTGTGTTGATGGAATCTGTTGCCAATGTCCAGGATGTCCGAGCCATGGCTCAGAAACTGAATCAGTCACTGAATCGATCCATTCACTGGGAAAGGCATGAACTCTTTATTACTTCCAGTATTGGTATCAGTCTATCGCCTGATGACGGGGACAATGCTGAAGAACTGATGAAAAAAGCGGATATTGCCATGTATCAGTCAAAAGTAAACGGCGGAAATTCATACCAGATTTATCAACAGCCCTGAAAGTCTTATCTGACTCTAAAATCACGAGCGACGCCATTGATGAAACTTTTCTAACCAGTGCAGAATCTTTTTCGGCTGGTGTGCCTGTTTCCATTGACCGGCCACATATTTGTTTGCTTCCGCCAGAGTCGGATAGATATGGATGGTGGATAAAATTTTATTTAAACCAATACCATGGCGCATAGCAGAGACGTATTCTGCAATTAAATCACCGGCATGTTCACCGACAATGGTGACCCCCAGAATTTTGTCTTTTCCGGGCACGGTTAAGACTTTGATAAAGCCATGAGCCTCTTCATCGGCAATGGCCCGATCCAGATCATCAATCTCAAACTGACTGACTTCACAGGCAATGTTCTGCTCTTTTGCTTCGAGCTCATTTAAGCCGACCCGGGCTACTTCCGGGTCGGTGAAAGTGGCCCAGGGAATGACCGAATAATCAGCTTTAAAGGCTTTAAATCCTCTGAACAAACTATTTACCGACGCATACCAGGCCTGATGGGCTGCTGTGTGTGTAAATTGGTAGGGGCCGGCAACATCGCCGCAAGCATAAATATTAGGGTATTTTGTTTGTAAGTACTCATTAACTTCAATAGTGCCCTGTTTAGCCAATGGAATGTCCAATTCTTCTAAACCAAAGCCGCTGACATTGGCCTTGCGACCCAGAGCAATGAGTAATTCATCAAACATGATAGACACATTATCGCCCTCTTTATTGGTACAGATAAGTGTTTTATTACCATCAATGACTGCAAATCTTTGTGCCTGATGCTGCAGGCGCAAATCAATGCCTTCCTGTTCGAAACGAGCCTGGACAATTTCGGAGACTTGCGGATCCTCCCGTTTCATTATTCGGGAATTGCGATCCACCTGAATGACTTCACTGCCAAGGCGGGCAAAGCTCTGGGCAAGTTCGCAGCCGATTGGCCCGCCACCGAGGATCAAAAAACGTTT
>DAOVUK010000017.1 GCA_030632625.1 Gammaproteobacteria bacterium | reverse complement strand
CTATGGCATTATAAGCATTGTATTGCACTGGCTAATGGCTCTTTTGATAACAGGCCAGTTTTTATCAGGTCAGTATATGGTGACTCTGGATTATTATGATTCATGGTACCAGGCTGCTCCCTGGTGGCATAAGAGTATTGGACTGAGTGTTTTTGCATTATTAGTGTTTCGTCTGATTTGGCGATTAAGCAATACAGCACCAAGGCCATTGCCGACCTATAAAGTCTGGGAAAAGAATGCCGCAAAGCTGGTTCACTGGCTTTTTTATCTCATACTCCTGCTGAGTTGTGTCAGCGGCTACTTTATTTCTACGGCAAAGGGTGCCGGCATCGATGTTTTCGGCTGGTTTGAGCTGTCTGCAATAGTCAGCCTGGATGAAGCACAGGCTGATATGGCAGGTGATGTTCATGAAATCGCTGCCTGGATTTTAGTTGTGCTGTTTTTTATGCATCTCTTTGCTGCGTTAAAACATCATTTTATTGATAGAGATATGACTCTTATTCGTATGCTCAAAGTGAATAAAAAGGAAAATTCCCCATGAAGTTTGTTAATTTTGTACTGTTAGCTTTAAGCCTCAATATCAGTTTTCTGCTGTCTGATGTCAGAGCGGATGACTATATCATTGATAAAAAAGGCATGCATGCCTCAATCCAGTTTAAAATTTCACACTTAGGTTATAGCTGGCTATGGGGACGTTTTAATGACTTTAACGGCAGCTTCAGTTATGACAAAAATAAACCTGAAGACAGCAAAGTTGAAGTGACGATTAATACCCGCAGCGTTGATAGTAACCATGCAGAAAGAGATAAGCATTTAAGAGGGAAAGACTTGCTGAATGTTGATAAATACCCGACAGCCCGATTTATAAGCAGCTCTTTTGTGCAAAAAAATGATGGTACAGGTCAGTTGAAAGGAGACTTTACCCTGCATGGTATCACCAGACCCATTACCATTGAGACCCAATATATTGGTGCAGGAAAGGATCCATGGGGAGGCTATCGTATCGGCTTTGAGGGGACAACAAGAATTGCATTATCCGACTTTGGTATTTTAAAGAACCTGGGGCCTGCGTCAAAAGAACTTGAGCTGATTTTTGCTATCGAGGGCGTCCGCCAATCTCGTTAAGCCAGATCAAAGTTTTTTTGTTCTTCACAGTTTTGCATGCTTTTGTCGGTTTACTACCAAAGCGGAAATTTTGATAAAGAAAAAAGGGGACTGACCAAACTGCTTTACACTTTATATTCATGTTCTTTAAAGAATGCCTATCATATGTAGGGGCGAATTCATTCGCCTTGCGGGATTGTAGACTCACATCCAGGCGAATGAATTCGCCCCTACAAGTGTAAAGATGAATTACTCTATTTGGTCAGTCCCGAAAAAAGAAAGGGGTGGTGCTCGAAATGTGGTGCTGGAAACGGATGATTTGATGGGCTGGCAAGGTAAACGACACCTGACCAACTTCCGGCTTTTAAATACACCACTTTCGAGCGCCACCTCATTCTTTTTAATTACCGCTTCGGTGGTTTTGCTGATATTTGGAAAAGTGCGTAAATTTGTGAAGAACTGTTTTTCTGGCGTTTAAATATAAATATCACTTCTTATATAGTGTCAGATGGTTGTGTGTATGATTGCTGTTTCTTTTTCTGCTGTTCTTGTTTTTCAATTTCCTGATTCAGATCATCTAATGCATCCTGCAGGGAGCGTTCCATTTGCTGCAGTTCTTCTTTAACTGACTCACCCATGACTTTGACTCCTTTGTCGATGGTTTCTCTCATGGTATTTGATAATTGCTCAATGACAGACTGCAATTCACTGCCCAGCATAGAATCACGGGTTTTATCAAAATCGACCAGCCATTGACCATTGTGGTTAATCAGAATCGTGCGTAAGGCGGTTTTATTTTGTTGATTATCTTTATGTCGTGTTATCTGAGTTAATATTTCAGCATGGGTTGTGGTGATGCTTTGTTCACCTAATTCGACAAAGTCTTTCTGGTTGTGCAGAATAACTTTAAAATGTGCACGGCTTTGAGGTGTTAACAACTGTTTTGCTGTTTCTGTATCGCCCTTTAGCGTGGCGGTCCAGAATGCCTGAGCGACTGTTTGCGGCGTATTAGGCTTTTGTTGGGTGCAGGCCGGAATTAAAAAAATAGTGAATACTATTAATAACAGGGATAGAAAAATCCGGGATAAAAAAGATTGTTGTTGCTTCATACTAAAATTCTCAAAAAAATAGGGAATGACAGCGATTCGCTTTTTATGACAAAAGGTTAAACTGTTATTGAAAAAGTAACCGGTCCGTCATTCAGCAATGATACTTTCATATCGGCTCCAAACTGGCCGGACTCAACGATAGTATATTGATTTTTTGCCTGATTGAGAAGGTAAAGGAAAAGTGATTCAGCTTCTGAGGGTGGTTTGGCGGAACTAAAACTCGGGCGCAGACCTTTTTTGGTATTTGCTGCAAGAGTAAATTGTGGTACCAGAAGCAGGCCGCCATGAATGTCTGTAACACTTAAATTCATTTTGTCATCATCATCTGCAAAAATACGGTAATTGAGCAGGCGCTGTAATAGTTTGTCAGCCTGAGCTGGCTGATCCTCTTTTTCCATGCCCACCAGAACAAGAATTCCCTGCTCAATTTGAGCAATAAGCTGTTGTTCAACTTCAACTTTTGCCCAGCTGACCCGTTGAATCAAGCCAATCATTATTTAAACACGCTGAATAGTTACCATTAAGCCCGTATTGCCGTGACATTATCAGGCATCTTTTTTTCAAGGGCAATAGCAGGCATCGGGCTATTAATGGTCGTGAGCATTTTATTGACATCGAAGATCTGTTTCTGCAGACCTTTCGCTTCTAGTTTCAGACTGGCGACACGATCAGTAATAGTATCTCGTGACATGCCTGCCTTTTTCAGTTGTTCCAAACGAAATTTCAGCTCTTTTTTATGGG
Organism: Gammaproteobacteria bacterium; assembly: GCA_030632625.1. GTDB lineage: Bacteria > Pseudomonadota > Gammaproteobacteria > GRL18 > GRL18 > GRL18. The sequence goes on along the minus strand of DAOVUK010000017.1, from coordinate 12,382 downwards.
CTTTGACCTGTCGAATAAGGGGGGTTAGCGCGCGTCTGCCCCAGTCATCAGCATCTTTATTTAACTGGTAATAAAGGTTTCTTGCCCGACTTACCAGTGAAATAAAGAATTTTTTTATCACAAAATTTTGCTCAGTCATGGTGGAATAAACACTGGTTCGATATTCTTCAGCATCCAGATAAAGTGCGTCTATTTCCTGTTTGTAAGATGCAATGGAAAATAGTTTGGCTTTAACTTCAGCATCTTCATTTTCATTTTGAAAACGATTATAAATAGATTTAACCAGTCGATTGGTTAAATCAGCTTGTTTTGCGGCTTCAACCATCGTACCACTAATGCCATCAAAAAGAGTTTTCATTGCTCTTTTCATACCATTGGTGGTCCAGCTGCCCTTCATGGATTTACGGGCTTCGTTAACCTGTTGATCTAATCTATCCAGATCGATAATGGTTTTTAAACGCTTATGCTGTCCGGACAATATTTGACGACTGGATTGCAGGCTTTCAGCATTGCGGTGATAAATTGTCTGCTCTTCACGGGTTTTTTCTAATAGAACCTGGATCATATTTTCATTTTTACCACTCAGACCACTGAAGGTTTGAATGGATTTTTTCTTAACATTAAACTGGCCTAATAAAATGCTTTTTGACTCCTGCATCATTTCATTGATATCGGCAATGAGTGTATTGCGTACCAGAAGTTCTTTCTGCGGCAGAATCTCATTAGATAAAACATTTTCCATGGCGGCCAGATTACTGGCCTTGACCAGTTTTGCATCATTTTTAACCCGTCCAATTAAACCTTTCTGGGCAGAAACTGCAAACACCCGTTTGCTTGCAATGCCAAGAGTTTTGGAGGTTTCAGTACACTGCCTCTGAATGCTATCCCTGATTTCATCTTCACTTTTTAAATCATCCCAGAGGGTATCGATTTTATTCAGCGCTATGACTAAACCGCTATTGTGATTACGTCGAAAACTTTTTAAATGGCGGCGCCAGATATCCATGTCTGATCGCGTTACGCCGGTGTCAGCAGCGAGTACAAAAATAGCAGCCTGGGCATTGGGCAGCATATTAATCGTCAGTTCAGGTTCATTTCCTAAAGAATTTAATCCTGGTGTGTCTAAAATTGTCAGTCCCTGTTCCAAAAAAGGATGGGGAAAATTGATTAAAGCATGACGCCACATAGGAATCTCAACAATTTCATCAGCTGATAACTCCGTGCCATTATCGTCGGTGATAATGTCATATAAGCCCAGACGTTTAGCGTCAACTGCTTTAACTTTTTTGGTATTGGTTATTTGCGCAAAGGAACTGGCCATACTGGCAGGAGAGGAAATATCAAGCTGAATATGAGTCCAGTTAAGGGCATTTTCTTTGTGTTCTGAAAGACTGGTATCTTCCATACGGCTTTCAATCGGCAAGAGGCGCATGTAGGGCATGGGTTCATCGATATCATAAAACAGCTCAGTCGGACACATGGTTGTCCGGCCTGCGTCACTGGGCAGCAGGCGACGCTTGAACTGAGAAAAGAAGATGGCATTGATAAGCTCTGTTTTGCCCCTGGAGAACTCACCAACAAAAGCCAGAGTAATACGATCATGCTTTAACGTCTGCAGTGTCTCATATATTTTCAGACTCTGTTCACTTTCTTCAAGTCCAGTCACATCCAGCCAGTTCTGAAATTCTTCAATGGCATTGACCAGGTCACTTTTCCATTTCCCATAGACATGAATATTTTCGAAAAAGTTATCAGTTGTCATAGTATTATCTTCTTTTGGGTCTGTTAAACAGGAATTGTCATGGTTAGACAAAGACACCCATAAGGATAGCAAAGATTCTGAGAAAAAATGTGATAACTGTCAAATTGTTAGCCAAATATAACCGGTACAAACATAATTAACAGGTTTAATACAACAAAGACAAGAATAGGGGACAGATCCAGGCCGGAAAATGGCGGCAGAATTTTACGTGCAGGACGCATAACCGGCTCGGTGATATGATGAATTAAAGCCGTTGCAGGATTATAAGTGCCGGGGCTTACCCAGCTGATGATGATCTGAACAATAATGGCAAAAAAATAGATGTACAATAGTAAAGTTAATAGTGAACCGATACTATACCACAGTAGAAAAACAGGATTGACAGAAAATCCTTTTATGGCAAACAGTAAAATGTTTTCTATATACTGAAGAAAATAGGCTAATAATATTGAAGCAATATCGATACCGAACAAGCCGGGAATAATTCGCCGGACAGGGTTTAAAACGGGTGTTGTGGCTTTGACAATAAACTGGGATAGCGGATTATAAAAATCAGCCCGAACCAGTTGTAATAGAAAACGCAGTAAGACAATTATGATATAAAGACCAAATAGCGTACTTAATAAGTAGCTGCCTGCGTTGACTAAAAAGTTATCCATTCCTCATTTCCTTAAGGGTATTCATTCACTTAGTTGTTTACAGATGTACTGCCTAAAATTTGTGCTAACTCAATAGAGCGGGCTTTTGCCCCTGCTAATGCTTTAGCAAACAGAGCTTCTAACTGGCCGTCCTGTAATATAGCGATGGCTTTTTCAGTTGTGCCGCCGGGTGAGGTCACTTTCTTTCTCAGGGTTTCAGGGGAATCATTACTTTCCAGAGCCATTTTGGAGGCGCCGAAGGCCGTTTGAATGGCCAGTAAATGGGCTGTTTTTTCATCCAGACCCAGTTGCATCCCCGCTTTTTCAATGGCTTCAATGACCAGAAAAAAATAAGCCGGGCCACTGCCGGATAAGGCGGTTACTGCATCCATGTCGGATTCGTTGTCCAGCCAGAGAGTAAGCCCGGCAGCACGTAAAATAGATTCTGCCAGGGTTTTTTGCTCATCACTGACCTGCTTATTGGCAAATAGTGCTGTGGCACCACTTTGTACCAGAGCCGGCGTGTTCGGCATGCAGCGTACCAGCGCCGTACTGGTATCAGTCTGCTGCTCGCTTTCCGGCTTGAGCCAGAGTTCAATATCTTTGCTTAGTACACCGGCAGCAATAGAGATGAGCAGGGGATTTGACTGACTGACAGCGCTTGCAATTTCACTGCAGACCTGTGCTAATTGCTGCGGCTTGACCGCAAGAATGACAATATCAACGGATTGTACCAGTTCTGTATTACTAGTGGTCAGATTGACACTAAAATTACTGGCCATTTGTAACATTTTTTCTGTATTTGGATCGCTGACCCAGATATTTTTCCCCTCTACCCCGGTAGTGGTTAAGCCGCCAACCAGACTGTAAGCCATATTACCAGAACCAATAAAACCAATTTTTTTGTTAATCATTTAATTTCAATATCCAGAGAATTACTTTAAATTTAGCGTAGGTTGGCGGTGAGCCCCAGCGAACCCCAACAATCAACTGAGAGCATTATACCTCAGTTTGACGGGAGTCATAAGGTGATAGTGCTTCGAATCATAAATATCTGTCCATTAAAATGTCTAAAATGGTTCCGGCTTCGTTGTGTCAGCCTGAAAGATCAACAGCTCCTAATACTCTCTTGGGCCAAAAAGTGCGGTGCCGACCCGGACAATGGTCGCGCCTTCGGCAATTGCCGCTTCAAGATCACTGGACATGCCCATAGAGAGGGTATCCATGTTGAGCTTAAATTGCTGATTGAGCTGCTGCATAAGTTCCCGTAGTTGACCAAAGGCAGCTCTTTGCTGGGCAATATCATCTGTTGGTTTGGGAATTGCCATGAGACCTCGAATCTCTAAATTAGGCAGTTTAATAATTTCCACTATGACGCTAAAAATTTCACTGGTAGAAAAACCTGATTTTTGGGCTTCCTGACTGATATTGATCTGTAAACAAATATTAAGCGCTGAAGTACCTGTGTATTGCGAGCTCAGGCGACGGGCTATTTTTATCCGGTCTACAGAATGAACCCAGTGAAAATGCCGGGCAATCTCTTTAGTTTTATTGGCTTGTATCGGTCCGATAAAATGCCAGATAATATCCGGATGGGGGCATTGGCTGATTTTTTTCAGTGCTTCCTGCAGATAACTTTCACCAAAATTTCTTTGCCCCAGCTCATACAGAGCCTGAATTTTATCCAGGGAATGACGCTTGCTGACAGCAAGCAGAGTCACCGGTCTGGTGAAAGAACGGCCGCTATTAACGAACGCCTGCTCAATACGATGATTTATGTGATCTAATCGATTACTTGTATTGCTCATTTTAGTCTATACTAATAAAAAATTGTTGCAAAAAAGATGATTTCAGCAAATATTATAACAAGTATGTCTTTTAAATCTATCGTTAAAACCTAAGTTAAAACGCAGTTTAAAGGGCATTACAATCATTGAATAGCGAAGAAAAATGGATATAACAGAACTACTTGCCTTCAGTACCAAAAATAATGCCTCGGATTTGCATCTGTCAGCAGGATTGCCACCGATGATACGAGTCGATGGTGATATCAGGCGCGTGAACGTACCGCCATTAGAACACCGTGAAGTGCATGATATGGTCTATGATATTATGAATGATAAACAGCGTAAAGACTTTGAGGAGTTTCTGGAAACCGATTTCTCATTTGAAGTGCCCGGGCTGGCTCGCTTCAGGGTTAATGCATTTAATCAGAACCGTGGTGCCGGCGCTGTTTTTCGTACCATTCCTTCTAATGTACTGTCGCTTGAGGAGCTTGGTTGTCCTGCTATCTTTAAAGATATTTGTAATAACAAAAGGGGTATCGTTCTGGTCACAGGCCCGACAGGTTCAGGTAAGTCAACGACTCTGGCTGCTATGATGGATCATTTAAATGATACCATCTATGAACATATTCTCACCGTTGAGGATCCAATAGAATTTGTTCATGAAAGTAAAAAATGTCTGGTTAATCAGCGCGAGGTGCATCGGGATACTCTGGGCTTTAATGAAGCATTGCGCTCAGCATTACGTGAAGATCCGGATATCATTCTGGTGGGCGAATTACGTGATCTGGAAACCATTCGTCTGGCACTCACAGCGGCTGAAACCGGCCATCTGGTATTTGGTACTTTACATACCAGCTCAGCTGCTAAAACCATTGATCGTATCATTGATGTCTTTCCGGCAGCAGAAAAAGATATGGTGCGTGCTATGTTGTCAGAGTCATTACGTGCCGTTATTTCCCAGACATTGATGAAGAAAAATGGCGGCGGTCGTATCGCTGCTCATGAAATTATGATTGGTACACCAGCGATCCGAAATCTGATCCGTGAAGGTAAGATCGCTCAGATGTATTCTTCTATTCAAACAGGTCAGAATATAGGTATGCAAACCCTGGATCAAAACCTTAGGGTGCTATTATCTCAGGGCATGATTGCCAAAGCAGAAGCCATGACATATGCGGCCCATAAAGATGATTTCTTGTAATAAATAGTACCTGTATTTAAATTTGCTTTGCTTTGAAAGCCAGATTTAATAAAGCACAGGCTTTGAGTAAATCCTGTGACTTACTTAGTTAAAAAAATAAGGTAAAAAAAACAGATGGATTTTGATTCATTATTAAAATTAATGGTGCATAAAAAAGCATCCGATTTATTTATCACTGTGGGAACCTCACCCTCGATGAAGGTCAATGGAAAAATATCACCAGTGACCAAAAACTCATTGAATTCAACTCAGGCACATCAGATTGTTACAGGGATTATGAGTGACAAGTTACGAGCCCAGTTTGAAGAAGAGCATGAATGTAACTTTGCTATCAGTCGTTCCGGCGTGGGTCGTTTTCGTGTCAGTGCTTTTATGCAGCGCAGTCAGGTTGGCATGGTTTTACGGCGAATTGAAACCACCATTCCCACCTATCAAGAGTTAAAATTACCCGAAACCATTAAAGATCTGGCCATGACAAAACGTGGTCTGATTATTTTTGTGGGAGCAACCGGTTCGGGTAAATCAACTTCTCTGGCTTCCATGATTGGTTATCGAAATAAAAATGGCAGCGGCCATATTATTACCATCGAAGATCCGATTGAGTTTGTGCACAATCATGAGGGTTGTATTATTACCCAGCGTGAAGTGGGCATTGATACCGACTCCTTTGCAGTGGCACTTAAAAATACCCTGCGGCAGGCACCGGATGTCATTCTGATTGGTGAGATTAGAACCAGAGAAACCATGGACCATGCGATTGTCTTTGCCGAAACAGGGCATTTATGTCTGGCCACTTTACACGCCAATAATGCCAACCAGGCAATGGATCGAATTATTAACTTCTTCCCTGAAGAGCGTAAACCACAATTGTTAATGGATTTATCAATGAATATGCGGGCATTTGTGGCCCAGCAATTAATTCCTACCCCGGATGGTAAAGGCCGCAGAGCCGCGGTTGAAATCTTATTAAATACACCGCTGATTGCCGATTATGTTCGCGAAGGTGAAATTCATAAACTCAAAGAAGTGATGAAAAACTCCCGTGAAGAGGGTATGCAGACTTTTGACCAGGCGTTGTATGACTTGTATCGCAGTGAGGCCATTACTTATGAAGATGCTCTGCATCATGCTGACTCCCCTAATGATCTGCGCTTAATGATCAAGCTGGGTGATGAGGAAGCTTCTGAATCCATGGGCTCATCACTTGAAGGGGTCAGCTTTACTGATACCACTGAAGATAAAGGCGGCGGCTTTGGCGGTTTGGGGATATAGGAAAGAAGTTGCAAGTCGTAAGTTATAAGTCTGAAGTCGTAAATCAGAAGTCAAAAGTTCAGAAAAATACCAGAGAAATTACTCTTGATTTCTCTTTTGACTTCTGATTTACGACTTACGACTTATAACTTCTTTTCAATAGCAAAGACTACTTCACCCGATTTTATGGTATAAGTGACTTTGCCCTTTAATTCCCAGCCATGGAAGGGGGTGTTTTTCCCCTGGCTTAAAAGTTTTTCCCGATCAACAATCCAGTAGGCTTCGGGATCAAAAATACAGATATCGGCATCAGCGCCGATACTCAAAGTACCTTCTGCAAGATTCAATATTCTTGCCGGCTGCAGTGTCAGACGTTCAATCACTTCACTTAAATTCATACCCTGAATATCAATCATTTTTAATGCCAGCGGTAAGAGCGTTTCAACAGCACTGATGCCGGCTTTTGTTTCAGCGAAAGGCGCCAGCTTGGCATCGCTGCTGTGAGGCTGGTGATCGGAGACAATATTGCTGATAATTCCTGACTTTAACCCCTGTCGCAAAGCATCTTGATCACGCTGTGTTCTCAGCGGCGGGATAACATGGCAGTTGCTGTCAAAATAACCAATATCCATATCAGTCAGATGCAGATGGTGTGCGGTGACATCGGCAGTAACGGGCAGACCGTCTTGCTGAGCCTGCTGAATTATTTGTACGGCTTTAGCACTGGAAAGTTGGCAGAAATGGGCTTTTGCACCCGTTAATTCGATCAGCTGCAGATCCCTTGAAATAGCAATTGTTTCAGCACTGACGGGAATTCCAGCCAGGCCCAGTCGGGTGCTGACAGCACCTTCATGAGCACAGCCATCACTGAGCCAGGGATCAACTGCCTGAATAAAAACAGTGATATCATGACTGGCCGCATATTCAAGCGCCCGGCGCATGACCAGCGTGCTTTTTACCGGATGCAGTGCATTGGTTGTGCCCACACAGCCGGCATCTTTCAATTTACGCATTTCACTGAGTTTTTCACCTTCCAATTGCTGGGTCAAAGCACTGAGTGTATAGACTTTAGCAACACCTTCTGTTTCAGATTTTAGGCGTATTAATTTGACCATGGCGGCATTATCAATAATGGGATCAGTGTCTGGTGGGCAGCACAATGCGGTCACACCTCCGGCCACGGCAGCTCTGGTCTCAGAGGCGATGCTTCCTTTGGTTTCATAGCCTCGATCACGCAGACGAAAACGTAAGTCAATTAAGCCGGGACAAACCACCTGCCGGCTGGCATCAATGATTTGCTGGGCAGCAAAGTTCTCAGGCGTATTACCCAGGGCAATAATTTTACCCTGGTAAAGATGAATATCCATTTGCTGATCAATCTGATTGGCCGGATCTATCACCCGGCCATTGATAATACTGATGGCGGAACTATTTGATGAAAGGTTTGAGGTCAGTTGAGTAATATCCGGCATTATGCATTGTCCCTGCTGCTTTTGGGCAGCTCATGGCTGCGTCCTAAGGTTTGCGACATGACGGCCATGCGTATGGCTATGCCATTCGTCACCTGTTCAAGGATTACTGACTGCGGGCCATCGGCAATACTGGAAGCAATTTCCACACCACGATTAATCGGTCCTGGATGCATAACAATCGCATCGGGTTTTGCCAGCTTAAGTTTTTGTTCTGTTAAACCATATAGGTGATAATATTCATTTTCACTGGGCAGCAATGCACCCTGCATACGTTCTTTTTGCAGGCGCAGCATAATAACGACATCAGCACCGATCAATGCCTCCTGCAAATCATGAAACACATGAACACCAAGAGACTCAATTTGCTTTGGGATCAATGTTTTGGGGCCGACCACTCTGACTTCACTCACCCCCAGGGTGGTCAGGGCATGAATTTGAGAGCGGGCGACTCGGGAGTGTAGAATATCACCCACTATAACCACTTTTAAATCAGCAAATTCTTTTTTATGACGGCGGATAGTGAACATATCCAGCATGGCCTGTGTCGGGTGTGAATGACAGCCGTCACCCGCATTGATAACACTGATATGGGGAGAGACATGCTGGGCGATGAGATGTGCTGCACCGCTTTGATTATGGCGGACAATAAACATGTCACAATGCATCGCTTCGAGATTATGCAGCATGTCCAGCAGGCTTTCACCCTTGCTGGTTGCAGAGGTATTAATATTGATGTTGAGTACATCTGCTGAGAGGCGTTTGGCCGCCAGCTCAAAAGTGGTTCTGGTTCGGGTGCTGGCTTCAAAAAATAAATTAACAATAGTTTTGCCGCGTAATAGGGGCACTTTTTTTACCGCCTGTTCATGGACATTGGCAAAAGGTTCTGCGGCGTCAAGAATATTGACCAGATGTTGCCGCTTGAAACCTTCAATGGAGAGAAAGTGCTTTAAACGTCCCTGTTCATCAAGTTGAATATTATTTGCAATCATAGCGTAACCTTATTTCTTGTTCCCGGATATTAGCATTTATTTTGCACCAGTTTTAGCGGGTCGGGGCCGCAGAGTTTGATCTGCTGGCCTGCTTTGAGAGTAATTTTCTGGCCAATAATATCGGCATAAATAGGCAGTTCCCGTTCCCCCCGATCAAGTAATACGGCCAGAGTGACGGATGCTGGTCTGCCGTAATCAAAAATCTCATTGAGTGCAGCACGTACTGTACGCCCGGTAAACAGCACATCATCAATCAGAATAATATGCTTATCATTAATATCTGTCGGCAGTTGCGAGGGTTTAACTTCCGGATGTAAGCCGATTTTAGTAAAGTCATCCCGATAAAATGAGATATTGAGACTGCCCAGAGGCGATGTGAGTCCCAGTTTTTTATACAGCTTTTCTGCAACCCAGAATCCTCCGGTATGGATGCCGATCATCACCACGTCATCTTTGTTCAGGCTCTGTAATTTCTTGTTAATTGCCTGATGCATGGTATCCAGTAATTGTTCAAGATTGAGTGTGCTGTTAAATTTCGACTGGTCTAATTCAGAACATGTAGTCATTTGTACCTATCCGTTTTCATTCAGCCAGCTCTGTAAAATAAGCTGGGCGGCAAGCTGGTCAATATCGTGACCCTGCTGTTTGTTTTTTTTCACTTTTTTTCCCGGCTTACTATGACGCCTGGGAGATGTATGTCCTTCATAACCTAAAAGATGACTGGCTTCCCGGGAGGTCAGGCGCTCATCCATATAGTGTATGGGAATATTGTAGCGTTCATTAAGCTGATTGCCAAAAATTTTGACCGCTGCTGTTGTTTCCTGTTCTTCACCTTCCATGGTCAGTGGGAGCCCTATGATAAATGCAGCGGGACGCCATTGTTCTAATAATTGCTCAATACTTGACCAGTCTACTTTTTTATTATGGGAAATAATAGTGGTTAATGAACTGGCTGTCCCTGTCAGGCGCTGACCCACTGCAATGCCGATTTTATTCTGGCTATAATCAAAGCCAAGAAAAGTACTGGTCAGGGGATAATCAGGCATGACCAACATCGCCTGAAATCAGATTAATATCAATGCCAAGCTTCTTGGCAGCACTTTCCCAGCGTTGATCAGTGGGTGTATTAAAAATAATATCGTTGTCAGCAACGACATTGAGCCAGGAATTTTGTTCCATTTCTTTTTCAATCTGACCTTTACCCCAGCCGGCATAGCCTAGTGTAATCAAGAAGTTTGCAGGACCTTTACCGCTGGCAATTGCCGTTAAAATATCTTTCGATGAACTCAGAGATATATGTTTATTGATCCGTAGAGTTTGAGACCAGGTATCCTGACCGGTATCATTTGAATGTAGTATAAAACCATGGCCAGTTTCTACCGGGCCGCCCAGATAAACTGGTGTTGATGCCAGAGAGTCAATCGTCAGGGGAATGTCGAGCTGTGCCAGCAGTTCAGAAAAAGTAATATTTGTCGGGTGGTTAATGGTCAGACCCATTGCGCCCTGTTCTGTGTGCCGGCAAATAAAACTGACACTTTTTTCAAACATGGGATCAGCCAGGCCGGGCATGGCAATAATTAAATTATTTGTCAGGTTCATATGTTTTTCTTTATAGGCCTTTATTTGTATGAGAAGCGTTTACCTGATGTATGTGAAAACTGCCAGATTCGGGTGATGACCAGTCGATTATTTCCTTGTAAAACATCTTTTGGAACGGCAGCAAAAGGTGCGGCTAACTCAACAATACGTTTAGCGGCATCATCCAGAATTTTATGGCCCGATGATTTGCTGATACGAATATTGATGACATGGCCATCAGGAGCCAGTGACACCATGAGAGTTAATTGTCCTTCTAATTTATTTCGACGTGCTTTATCAGGATAGTTAAGATTTCCGATTTGTTCAATTTTCTTAGTCCAGTGAGAGAGATACATTGCATCGGGAGTGCGTCGGGTTGATGCTGTAATATAGGTTGCTTTAGGACGTTTTGCATACATTTTATTTTGTTCATCCAGTTCAGCTTCCATATCAACAATCTGCTGCTGCAAGTCGGCAATATAGTCTGCGACTATCACCGGAGATTTCTTTGCTGCAGGTGTTTTTTTTCTGACCAGTTTTTGAGCTTTCCGCTTACTGGGTTTTGGCGTGGATAAAATGGATTTTTTTTCAGCTACTTCCGGTACAGGTGCTGGTGCAACCTCAGTTCTGTTTTCCAGAGCATTACCTTCACTGGGGATTTCACCGGGGTTTTTACTGGTCGGTTTAGCTTTTTCTTTTAGGTTACCGCCCCCCATCTGATCGGCCTGAGCAAGAAAATCCGGATCTTCAGGCGGCTTTTCAGCCTCAGTTTTTACCAGCACTATGTCCAGCGTTTGAGGGCTATTGGGTTTTTTAGGCGACGGGATGCTGAATGTTATACCAAAAATAATGGCACTGTGGATCAGAACGGTGATAAAAAAAGCCGTGATCAGACTCTCATTACTATGCAAAGTTGAATAAGATGCCCCGCTTTTGTATGAATGAGAGCTATAAGGCAGAACATTTTTAATGGTATTTTGTGCCATAGAGGGTCTTATTTATATGGTTGCAGCTGATTTTTTTGTTTAAGCTGAGAGATTGTAAGCTGAGTAATTATACCGCTAACAATACCAAGTATCACGGCAAAAGTAATGAAAATGGGTAATAGTTTGAATAAGCCCGGATGTGGAATGAAAAAATACCAGGCCATTAAGAATTGCCCGCTCATATGACTGATAGAAGCAATTATGGCATAACCAATAGCCCCGGGCTGATAATGATTTTTGTCGGACAGTAAAAAAAAAGGCAGCTGAATTAAAATAAGACTGCTCAGACTGAGCAGGGCACCAGAAAGGCTGAGCAAAAAAGTGGGTGATAAAAACGTGCCGAGTAATAAACTACTGATAACAACACGAAGTAAACTGACCTGCAGGGCAGTTTTCCAGCCATACATCATAAAAGTAAATAAGGTGATTACATTGGCCAGTCCTGGTTTAATGCCAGGCAAGGGACTGGGGAAAGTTGATTCAATTATATGAATGGTTATTGCTAAAGCAGCCAGTAAAGCCACTCGGTGATCCTGATGCGTGGTGATAAAATGCAGCTTCATTGTGCACCGGCTATGGCATCATAATCATTAATTGTGCCTTTTAAGCTGATACTGATTCTATTGGGTAAACAGGCTGTGGTGTCACCAGCAACACTGAGCCAGCCATGAAAAACACAAAACTGGTTGCGGCATGATGAATGTATAAAACGGGCCTT
>DAOVUK010000521.1 GCA_030632625.1 Gammaproteobacteria bacterium | reverse complement strand
CTGTCAGACTGGCAGCAGGCCAACTTACGGGAAATGCACCGCCTGTGGTTAAATGCTATCAGCATCAGCAGTGAGCTGGTTAAGGCAAAAGCGCTGGCGGGTTCCGAGTGTGAACATGCCTGGCGTACTCTGCGGGCAGACAATAACTGGCAGGATTTTCAACCGCTGTTAGAAAATGTAATTAATCTGACTATTGAAGAGGCTCAGCAGCGTGCCGATGCCGGCTCGCTTTCTCCCTATGATGCCTTGCTCAATTTGTATGAACCGGGGCAAAGCAGTGCGGCAGTCGATTTAATTTTTGCCCAACTGGTTGAATTTTTACCCGCGTTTATTCAGCAGGTGATGGAAAAGCAGGCCGGTGATAACGTCATTCAACCTGCAGGGCCATTTCCTATTGAAGCCCAGCGTGAGCTGGGACTGACTTTGATGAAAAAAATCGGCTTTAACTTTGAACATGGTCGTCTTGATGTCAGTCATCATCCCTTTTGCGGCGGGGTGGCAGAGGATGTCAGAATAACCACGCGCTATTCCGAGGATGATTTTAGTGAAAGTCTGATGGGGGTGCTGCATGAAACCGGGCATGCAAAATATGAGCAGGGTCTGCCTGCGAACTGGTTAAACCAGCCTGTGGGTTCTGCCCGGGGGATGGGGATCCATGAAAGCCAGAGTTTGTTTCAGGAAATGCAGATTGCCCGCAGTCAGCCGTTTTTAAAGTTTGCCGCGCCGATCATCCGGCAGTTTCTGGCGAATGAACAAACGGACAGCGAGTGCTGGTCGGCAGAAAATCTGTATCAGCTCAATAACCGGGTTAAAGCGGATTTTATCCGGGTCAATGCGGATGAGGTGACTTATCCGCTGCATGTGATTTTACGTTATGAGATTGAAAAATCATTGATTAATAAAACACTGGCGGTTAAAGATCTGCCTGAAATCTGGGATGAGAAAATGCAGCAATATCTGGGCATATCAACGGCAGGGAATTATAAAGACGGCTGCATGCAGGATATCCACTGGACGGACGGCAGTCTGGGGTATTTCCCAACGTATACTTTAGGTGCGATGAATGCCGCGCAAATTTATCATGCTGCGAATAATGCGATAGCGGATTTGACTCAACAGATCAGCAAGGGTGAATTTGCTGCTTTGAATCAATGGCAAAAAGAAAAAATCTGGTCACAGGGCAGTTATTATTCCATTGATGATCTTATGATTCATGCCACAGGTGAAAAACTCAATTCCTGTTATTATATTGAGCATCTGAAAAATCGTTTTTTGCCATAGGCTGAATAACGAACAATGCTTATAACAAAAGTATCAGACGAAAAACAAATAGAGCTTGTTGCCGAACTGGCCCGGACAATATGGCATGAGCATTTTACGCCGATTATAGGTAAAGCTCAGGTTGAATATATGCTGGAAAAATTTCAATCTAAAGAGAGTATTACTCAACAGATACAAAATGGTTTTATTTATTTTGTTATGATAAATAATACGCAGCCGATTGGCTATGCGGGGGTCACTTTAAAAGACAGCGATCTATTTTTGAGCAAGTTATATATTATTTCAGCTGAGCGGAACAAGGGGTTCGGCAGGCAGACTCTAAGCTTTCTTGAACAGTTAGCAGTTGAGCAGGGTGCACAAAAGATCATTCTGACGGTGAATAAAAATAATTTAAATACCATAAGAGCCTATCAGAAAATGGGTTTTATCAATTCTGGCCCGGTTATTCAGGACATTGGTGAAAATTTTGTTATGGATGATTATAAAATGGAAAAAATAATTAAATCACCTATAGTGTAAGCCTATAGCGCAACAATAGGATTCTTCACAAAGTTATGTACTTTTCCAAATATCAGCAAAACTACCGAAGCGGAAATTTGAAAGAAATGGGGTGGCTCTCGAAAGTGGTGTTTTTAAAGCCGGAAGTTGGTCAGGTGTTGTTTACCTTGCCGGGGACGCTTCAAGGCCATCCATGGCTCGCTCTTCCTCGGCGTCCTGCCTCGAACCAAAAGTAGGCGCCCTGAGGCGAAGCCCCATCCAGACGCACCTGCCTACCCCTCATTCTCTACGGCATTTATCCTCTCTTGTGCTGTCCAAAATCAAAAGCCAAATCAAGAGCCACAGCAAT
>DAOVUK010000060.1 GCA_030632625.1 Gammaproteobacteria bacterium | reverse complement strand
TTTTTCCAATTGTGACAGGGGTATATTAATAGCGCCTGGAACATGGCCTGATAGATATTCCTCCGAAGGTCTGACATCTAAAACAGTCACCAGTCCCTCTCTGGCACGATCAAGTAATTCTGTTGCAGGTATAGGCTCCAGGTCATCTTTTACTGTGAGATAAGTATTAATCAGCTGCTGAACATCGGCCAAATGACGTTCAGCGACATTTCTTAACGAATTAAATAAATCAATAACGTCATCACCACTGATGTGATAGAAAACCTTTAAACCACGTTTATTACAATTGATTAGCCCGGCCTGTCTAAGTTGCTGCAGATGCTGGGAGGTATTGGCTACCGACAAGCCTGATATTTTTGCCAGCTCATCTACACTTCGCTCACCCTGAGCAATAAATTCAAGCAGCTCAAGACGATTGCCATTACTCATAGCTTTCCCTACACGAGCAAATTGAGTAAAGAGTTCCTGTTTAAAATTATCGCTTGACATAAAATAACACCTTTGTATAATTTTATTCAATAGATTAATTGAATAGTTGCATATAGTTAAAATTATAATATTTAGAACTCGATAAATAAACAGTACAGCAGGTTTTTTTAATTATTCTTCTAAATTACCTGAATAATGACTTGCCCTAAAGGATAAGAACTTGTAACTATTCAGCGTATTCATCTTTTATTCTATTTCGTCGTTATTTTTGCGTTCAAAATGGTCACATCTTTGTATCTTTCAACGCTAGCGCGTTTTAGGCCAGTTATATTTGTGAATCGAGGATTAGTACAGGAAAGGGTATTTTTGTGAGAGAAGAAAATCTGTCTTTGCGTGCGAAATACAATATTACCGCAATGTTTTACGACATATTGGATTATCCATGGGAACGTGTTTACCGAGAGTGGCGGCCATTATTATTGAATGATTTGCGTGGTAAGGTTCTGGAAGCAGGGGTGGGAACAGGCAGAAATTTCCAGCATTATCATGAGAGCATTGAATTAACTGGCGTCGATCTAAGTGATGTCATGTTAAGAAAAGCCGCTAAGAAGGCAAAAAAGGCTCATTGTAAAATAGAACTTCTACATGATGATGCCAGTACCATGCATCTGGTTGAGTCGAATCAATATGACTGGATAATTTCGACCTTTCTTTGTTGCGTCATGCCGGATGAATTCCAACCTATGGCATTGGAACAGTTTAGCCGCGTTCTGAAACCCGGTGGAAAATTCAGATTGCTGGAAATGATTTATTCAAAAAACAAGGCAATAAGAAGACGTCAGGATTTTTTCACCCCTTTTGTTGAAAAAGTCTATGGTGCCAGATTTGATAGAAAAACAGTCCAATTCATTGAAGAATCTGCAGAACTGGAGATCACCAGTAAACGTTTTTTAAAAGATGATGTTTATCTACTGATAGAAGGGGTTAAGAAAGAATGATGGAAGTGCCCTTGGGGTACATTTCCAAGTATCACGGGTATATAATCACCGAAGTGCTATAATGCGTTTCGGTACTACCCTGATGCAAGGTCATCATTACTCAAACTACCAATAAGCATATTGGTAAACACTAATATACTTATGCTTCTATTGGTGATACGATGGCTTCACAACAAAAAGAAATTTTGCCGCTTAGTTGAACAAGGATGGGGTAATAAAATGACTTATATCAAACACTTATTAGATGAAATTGAGCTGGTATTAATTTTATCTTCAGTTCTTATTTTTGTGAGTATCGCATTGATTGTATCAGCAAACATGATGAGTTTTATCTTATAACGAGTATATTATTTATGGCTGATATTTTAAAATATACTTGTAGTGTGAGAGAGGTTAATTATCGCTATAAAGCGATCCATAATGAAATTTTTAGTCTATCTGTTCGCAAACTGGTTACAGAGATGTTTGCTGATCAGAGTGATTTCTATAAGCAACATAAAGACGGGCTAAAAAGGTTACAATGTGAATTAATGGATATACAAACTGCTCTGAATGTGTTGCCTCACAGCGAACTAAAGATCCTGAGAGGTAAAGAAATTTTACTCTCTTTATCACATTATGTAATAGCATTATCAAAATCTATCAATTACCTGCAAAAGATCTGTAATGACAAGAGCAGTTTATCAGCTTCAGACAGTAATTTAGTTAATGATAAAAAGTTCTATGATGATGCCATTCAACATCATAAAAATTTAGGTTCCAGACTTAATGGTTTATTATCAAATTTCTGAATCACCACTAATTGTGATAACTTTGTCCTTAAATATGAATTACCTGATGTCATTATTACTCTTGAACCCATTGGATGATCAGTTTTTTTAATTGCTTTATTTGATGTGCTGAAACAATATTGAGTTGATAATCACTGGCTCTGCGTCTATTGGAATTTGTTAGGGGATGGTAACTGATAAGCATTGCTTTTGAGTTTGTACTGCCATAATTTTTTAAGGTGTCCAGTTTATACAAGGTATTATTTCCAGTGGATTGTCCCGAATATTTTTTTGTTTTACACTCAATAAGATAAAATCGATTATTGGCCATAAAGGCAATATCCAGTTCATTCCTGCTGCCGCAGGGTAGTTCAATTTCAAGTCCAATGGTGATGTCCTGAATCAATAGTTCCTGCTTCAGTTCTCGTAGTTGTAAGAAGACAAATTCTTCTAACCAGCCGCCATTACAAAAAAAACGTTGTTTCTCATTTATAAAATTTAAAGTTTTGCCTCTTAATTCAATGAGATGTAAATTAACAAACAGCATGACCAGAGAAATAAAATTAACATCTTTAAAATCACCGGGATTTATTGTGACCTGATAACTTTTATCTGTCCGGGCCGCATAGTAATTAAATTTTCCTAATGGTTTTTTGTATTCATCAATGTTCTGTATCAGTTCATTACAAATTTTTTTATGGGCAGCAGATATTTCAACCTCAGGCTTTATTTTATCGACACCAC
This sequence comes from Gammaproteobacteria bacterium, assembly GCA_030632625.1. Taxonomy (GTDB): domain Bacteria; phylum Pseudomonadota; class Gammaproteobacteria; order GRL18; family GRL18; genus GRL18. The sequence continues at coordinate 7,538 of DAOVUK010000060.1, read as the reverse complement.
CATTTTTTGCCTTTATTCCATAAGCTAAAAGATAGTCATCAATTTTGAGTCGATCATCAAGATGAAACTGGTATGATTGCTCATTTCTTAATGGCAGGAAGTGTAAAATATCAGTCTCTTTACTGACATAAAAAACGGGCAGCTTATGTTCAAAAAAAAGTTCGCTGGCTATCAGACTCAGTAACTGGCTGCCGCCGGTTACATTCAAAACCAGCGGATGTTGCACATCAACGGAGTCGTTGAGAACTTGAATAATTGACTGGTTTATCAGCTGTGATATTTTTGCAATATCATGTTTATCAGTGACTTCCAGAAAGCTGGTTTTGATATGATGCCGATTGAATATTAAGGATAAATTAAGCGCTTTTTCTTTATGCCAGGAAGTATGGATTAACAGGACCTCATCAGGCTTAAAACCTGAATGCAGAGCAGGCGTAATATTAAGCTCTTCATTTTTACAAACCAGACAGACATGGGTTTTAAATGGGTGCATATATAAACCTTAAAATGTAACAGAAAAAATGTGACTTAAGCTGTTTTAAGATTACCTTTGGTTAATTTTTTGATCATTTCAGGTGTTGAAAAATATTTTATTGCCTTTATATGTTCTTTTTTTGTCACCATATTCAAAGCTTTTTTGATACTCACCAGACGTCTCTCTCTTATGTCTTGTTCAGGCCATGTGTCTAGTATATCTTTAATGAGCAGAGGATAGATAATGAGCATATTATCTTCATCCCATTTAAATTCTTTGCGCAGCTTTGAATTAATTATAGTTCCTTTAACCCCTGCTTCTTCATAAGTTTCAAGTTCTGCTACCTGAGATTTATTTAAATGATTTTCCGGATGTCCTTTGGGTAAAATCCAGGACTTTCCGGAGGTACTGGTGATTATTATAATTTGGATTTTTCCTTTTTTTAGTAAAAAAGGAAATGCGCCGATTTCAAGCATATTAATTTTCAACTTGTTTCATATATTCAGAAAAAACATCTGGCTCTTTATTTTTTGTCTAATATTTTAACTATTTCATTAAATAAAGTTCGATAGGATTGCACATGACTTTTTTTAGAAGCGTATACCAGTGCCGGTTTTCTATGAACGCCCATGCGTTCAATTTCAATTAAAAAACTAATGATACTTTTTAGAAATTCAGGATGACGATTTTCCATGTTAGCAATAGTTTGACGATGTAACTTGTTTTTACTCTGTGCCATAGAGAAAAATGGACGGATTATTTTTTTCTTATAACCATTATTTTGAAAAAATTTAAGTAATTGCTCATAGGTTCGTTCTGATAATGTTGTCGGGATAACAGGCACAAGAATCATATCGGCCGCATTAAAAACATTTTCTGACAATAAATTGATACTGGGTGGGCAATCAAGAATAATCAGATCATATTCTTTTTCAAGAGAAGACAGTATCTGTTTTAAGCGTTTTTTTGATTTACTCATACTATTAAGCATAATATCAAAATTACGAAAGGATAAATTAGCCGGTAGAATGTCCAGCCCTTTATAGTTTGAACCCCTGATCTGTTTAAGCAGACGATTCTTTTGAGTAAAAAAATAACCACGCTTATCTTTTTTTCCGGCACTAATACGAAAATAAAATGACGAAGCACCCTGCGGGTCTAAATCAATTAATAAGGTTTCATTGCCTGCTTTAGCCGAAGCATAGGCTAAATTAACGGATGCCGCTGTTTTTCCGACACCGCCTTTAATACTATAGGATGCTATAATTTTCATTTTCCAGCTCTTGGGTTATTTTTTAAGAGAGTTAATTGCTCTTCTAACTAACAAAAAATTTAACAGCCATTAATTTAGATATTTTATGTTATCAAAATAATGGTAGCTAATTTTTTTTGGCTAAAGGCTTTTGACTTCAGATTGTATTGCCTTAAAAGTCATTATCCTGCTTCAGGGCTGACGATAAAGGTCTCCCTGAAGAGCTGTTGATTGCTCTCATTAGAAAAAATGGCAAGTTCTTGAATGCATCGGTATCGTTCCTGCAGCTGCATAGTGTACAAAGTTGATATTAATCCTCCCAAAGAGGCAATGAGCATAATGTCTTTTTTTGGTTTATGCTCCAGTTGATAGAGATAATTTTTCAGAAAATCACCCTGAACAGTTAAATCATTAAATATACCCAGGGTATCCTGTAATGATTTGAGGTGCTTTCCAACCCGTTTGATTTTTTTCATGTTAAATTCACTGGCAAAGAAATATAAGAGATAACGTAATTTTTTGCAGCTAATCCGGATGCTGTGAATATTCTCATCAGGTGTTGTATTATTTATCTTTTGCGCGGCTTTATAAATTTTTTTATAGGTTTTTTGAATTTTATTGATTGCCAGTTCAATTGTTGCTTGTTCACTCCATTCTGTTTCAACCGCTGAGTAGCCGTTAATAAAGAGTGACTGTAAATCATCAATTTCCTTACGGTAAGCTCTGCTGGCAATCCAGCGGCTTATCCTTTTTGCTTCAGTCTGGCGTTTTTTCTCAAAATCATTGAACATCGGCAATAGGTCATTTCTCATCGACTCAGGAAGGAAGTTCATATAACGTTCTTTATCAAGAATAAAAACATCAATGTCCCTTAGATAATTGGTTTCCCTGGCCAAATCTCCAAAACGCTGTTTAAGTACCGGTACATCGTGTTGAGGAAAAACTTCTTTGAGTTGTGCAATTGCTGCCCGAACCATGCGTATAGAGACTCGAAAGTGATGTAAAAACTCAGTATCTATATCATTAATAATCCCTTGCTCATTCAAACGCTGTTTTTCAATCATAGTTGATATAATTGAACTGACTGCTGTGCGTGCCGGCATGGCGGCAGGGAGATTAAGTTCAGGTTTTACTGTATAGGGTGCTGGTGATATGCCAAGAGCGCCTAATAAAGAATCCATGGGAGGCAGGCTTGGTTTAAATCCACCCAGTTCTCTAAGCAGTTTAACGGCTTGCTTATGTTCTTTGCTATAACCGGTTACCGGTGATATTTTGACCTGACGCATTATAGGACTACGAGGACGTTCAGGCTCACATATTGAAATAAACTGACAAAAAATCAGAATTTTACCTTCGTCATTTTGCAGGTTGAGTTGTTCAATTTTTAAGATACCTTGGTAAACGGGGTATAGCGCACGTAATTTAAGAATAGGTTTTAAGGTTTGTTGAGCATCGGAATCAGGGAAATCCCACCAGAATTTGGCGCGGGCATTAATATTATCAATAACCAGGGCTGTTTCATCATCAAATAAATTTAATTCATTCCATAAGCTGATAGTTTGATTTTCATGGCGTATGGCCATCATTTTTTTGCTATAAAGGCTCCATTCAAAATTTTCCAGGATAGAAAAACTTTCTGATGTATTGGTGACCTGTTTGACGGTAAAACAAGTTTTTAAGCTATCTAAAAAATGTTTTTTTGTCAGGTTATCAGGCAGGAGATAGCGAGTATCATTGATTATTGATGTTTTCATTATTTAAAACAGCTCCAGCAGGTTTTCCCATGACGTAAAAATATGCCGGTCACTATAGCGAATAATATGTCATAAATAAAGAAAGATCAGTTGATTAGAAATTTCACTGCAAGTGAAATATTGACTTCTGTAAAGCATTTTAAAGTCTGGCTTTTGAGGTTTGACAGCATTGCAGTCTGGAAATTTAATAATTACGCTTAGAATTACATTACTCCTATCTAATTGTTTTTAAAACAATTAGATAGGAGTAATATCTAATGTGCTTGATAAGGTTATAAACCAATAAATCACTTGTTATTTATATGGTTAATATGGTTTTTTGGCATAATTTTATCATTATTTCGGCTATCTGAATTGACTATTAGTTGCGTTTGCTTGAAAATTAGCTGTTACGTGATCGATCGATCCGAATGCTCATAGAAATTATTGCTTTAAAGCAATAGTCTCACACCATTAATTTGTGCGTAAAGCTGGAAATACAGGTTTAACAATGGAAGATAAAAATATTATCGACAAAAAAATTGCTTCTCGGTTACAAGAGACGCCTATTGCTATTATTGGTATGGCATCGCTTTTTCCTGAATCCAGAGATTTGCATGAATTTTGGGAAACTATTGTAGGCAAAGTAGACTGCGTTATTGATGTGCCGTCAGACCGTTGGGAGATCAATGATTTATACGATGCAGACCCTTCCGCACCTGATAAAAGCTATAGTAAACGGGGTGGTTTTATTCCTGATATTGATTTTGATCCTATGGAATTTGGTTTGCCGCCTAATATTCTTGAAGTTACCGATTCCTCACAGCTATTATCATTAGTGGTTGCCAGAGATTTGCTTAAAGATTGCGGCTATGAAGAGGGTAATTTTGATCGGCAAAACACCGGTTGTATCCTGGGTGTCGGTGGTGGACAAAAATTAATCACGCCATTGGTTTCACGTCTTCAGGGCCCGGTATGGGAAAAAGTACTGAGAAGCAGTGGTGTCGCTGAAGATGACATTCAAATCCTGATTGAAAAAATGAAAAAAGCTTATATTCCCTGGGTTGAAAATTCATTCCCGGGAATGTTAGGCAATGTCATTGCCGGTCGTGTTGCAAATCGCTTTGACCTTGGCGGCACAAACTGTGTGGTTGATGCCGCCTGTGCGGGTTCTCTGGCCGCTATGAAAATGGCGATTAGCGATTTGCTTGAATATAAAGCCAATACCATGATTACCGGTGGTGTTGATACCGACAACTCACCCTTTATGTTCCTCAATTTCAGTAAGACTCCCGCTTTTACTGATGGTGAAGTACCCAAGCCCTTTGATGAAGATTCACATGGTATTGTTATCGGCGAAGGTGTCGGTATGGTGATGCTGAAGCGTTTAGAAGATGCTGAGCGTGACAATGACCGTATTTATGCAGTGATTAAAGGTGTTGGCTCTTCCAGTGATGGTCGTTTTAAGAGTATTTATGCGCCGCGTGCAGCAGGACAGAGAGTGGCCATTGACCGGGCTTATGAAGATGCCGGTTTTGATATGAAAACCATTGATTTAATTGAGGCACATGGTACTGGAACCAAAGCTGGAGATGCCGCAGAATTTGATGGTTTAAAATTAGCCTTTGACTATGAAGGTCATGAAAAACAGCATATTGCAATTGGTACTGTAAAGTCACAAATAGGTCATACCAAAACAGCAGCAGGTTCAGCCGGTATTATCAAAACAGCATTAGCCTTATACCACAAGATTTTGCCGCCAACACTTAATATTGATAATCCTAATCCAAAACTAGGGATGGGAGAGTCTTCATTTTATCTGAACACCGACACTCGCCCATGGATTAATACCTCACAAAATCCTCGTCGTGCAGGCGTAAGTTCCTTTGGCTTTGGCGGTAGTAACTATCATTTTGTTATGGAAGAATATTTGCCTGAAATGGATAAAACCAGCGGTAAAGATTATCGCCTGCATAATGTTTCACGTTCTTTTGTCTTGCACGCAAGTACGCCTGAAGAGTTAGCGAGTAAATGTCAGTCCTGGTCAAATGCACTAAAAGGTGATGATACCGGACTTGAATACTTCAATTTTGTTCAGCAAGCAGAAAATGCGGAGATTCCAGGATCAGACGCGCGTTTAGGCTTTATCGCTATGGATCAGCAGGCCGCTATTGAGTGTTTAGCTAATGCTGTCGAGCAATTACAAAAACAGCAGGGCACAGCAGTCTGGGATCACTTTAGCGGTCTTCATTATCGCGCTCAGGCTCTGCCGGATGATGCCAAAGTCGTTGCACTGTTTTCAGGTCAGGGCTCGCAATATCTGAACATGTGTAAAGATTTAACCAATAACTTCCCGCCAATGCGTGAAGCTTTCTCGCAAATGGGCCAGCAATTATTAGGTGATAATGATACCACCATAAACCGGGTTGTTTTCCCTGAAGAAGTTTTTGACGATGAATCTAAAAAAGCGCAGGAAGAAAAAATAAAATTAACTCAGTATATACAACCTGCAGTGGGTTCTGTGAGTGCTGGTTTATATAAAATGACTCAACAAGCTGGATTTAAGCCGGATTTTGTTGCTGGACATAGTTATGGTGAGCTGACTGCGTTATGGGCTTCGGGCATTATTGATGATGATAGTTTTTATAGTTTATCTCGTGCTCGAAGTGTTGCTATGGGTACACCACCGGAAGCAGGTTATGATGCCGGCAGTATGCTGGCGGTAATGGGTGATGCTAAAGACATTGAAGAACACATAAAAGCCTACAAAGGCGTTGCTATTGCCAATTATAATTCGCCCAAACAAGTGGTGCTTGCCGGACCGAGTCAGGCAATAGCCGGGGCAAAAGAGGGACTGAAAAATGACGGTTTCTCTGCAATTGAGCTGCAGGTTTCCGCTGCATTTCATTCTCCTCTGGTTGAATATGCGCATAAGCCGTTTTCAGATGCCATTGATAGTATCAAGTTCAGTGAACCCCACACGGCCGTTTTCTCTAATGTTACTGCAAAACAATATCCGAAATCAGTTAAGAAAATTAAAGAAAGTTTCAAGGGTAATATGCTCAAATCAGTGCAGTTTACTCAGGAAATTAATAATATCGCGGATCAGGGCGGTACCATTTTTGTCGAATTCGGCCCCAAAAATGTGTTAACAAAATTAGTTGCTTCAATCTTAGGTGACCGGGATCATCTGGCTATTGCTATGAATGGCAATCCTAAGAAAAGCAGTGATATTGTTTATCGGGATGCATTGGTTCAGTTAAAAGTTGCTGGTGTTGAAGTGAACCTGAAAGATGTTTATCAGCGTGATGTTGAAAAACCTTCTGGCAAAAAAGCAATGATGAATATTAAGCTTAATGGTGCTAACTATGTCAGCGATGCAACCAGACAAGCTTTTGAAGATGCTTTGAATGATGGCTTTAAACTAAAATTACCACTGAAGGAAGCGCCACAACAAGCAGCACCTGTTCTTATAGAAAATACTATTGAAAGTAAACCTGCTGCAATTACAACACAAGCTCAGGTGATTGAAACGCCTGTCGCACCATCAGAATCACAGCCTGCTTCACAAGAAGTACAAGTTAAACAGGAAGTTGTCTATGTTGCACAGCCTCTTGATCAGTCTGAATGGCTGCAGACACAATCTGCTACTTTAAAAGCACATGAGATGTATTTGCAAAATCAGCAAGACTATTCTCATGGCTTCTTTGACATGATGCATCATCTGGTTGATGAGTTTGGTACTCAAAATAAAGCGGTGCCGGAAAATATCACTCAGGGAATGTCTGATCTGCATCAATATCAGCAAGACACTCTTCGAGTGCATGAAAGTTATTTACAAAGTCAGATTGAATTTAATAAATCAACGCATCATTTGCTGGGTGGAACACAAAGTTTATCGGCTGCACCTGCTGCAACATCCGCCTTTAAACAAACAGCTGAAACCATAGTTGAAAAGACAGTTCAACAAACAGCTGAAAAGCCTGTTGTTACTAGCGCACCTGTTGCTGCACCCGTGCAGACCGCAGCCATTGTAAAGCCTGCAGCGCAAGCAACTGCTCCAGTACAAGCTGCACCA
>DAOVUK010000385.1 GCA_030632625.1 Gammaproteobacteria bacterium | reverse complement strand
TTCAGGTAAAAAATCAAAAAGAGTGGTTGTCTGAGCAAAAAACAGCGGCAGGTAATATTCGATCCCGGCGGGGGATATTCCCTGGCCGACTTCATTATAAATGACACTGTCAGTTAATTCTCCACCGAGGATTGTACGGTATTGTTCCCTGAATTGCTCAATGCTTTGTTTATCCAGAGGAAATTCTCTGGCAGGCATCATATGGATAGAATCGATAGTATTGATTGAGCGCTGGGTTTCTATATCAAAGGTTTTAATCGAGTCAATTTCATCATCAAAAAGATCCAGTCGATAGGGCAGAGTACTGCCCATTGGATACAAATCAATAATACTGCCCCGCACTGCAAACTCACCATGTTCATAAACATTGGCGACACATCGATAGCCACTTTTTTCCAGATCCCGGCGAAATTGAGCAATATCCAGCGTCATGCCTTTATCAAGCAGCAGAGTATTATTATTGATATAATCTACAGGCATTAAACGATGCATCAGAGTACTTAAAGGTACAATCAGCACCCCTTTTTTTAAATTGGGCAGATGATATAAAGTGGCTAAACGCTCAGAGATAATATCCTGATGGGGTGAAAACTGATCATAAGCCAGAGTTTCCCAGTCCGGGAGTGTCAGTATTCCCAGATCGGAATCCTGCAAAAAAAAAGATAATTCATATTTCAGCTTTTGTGCTGAGGGCATATCAGACGTGATCAGGATTATAAACTGACCGGATTGTTGTGCCAGGCTGCTGATCGCCAGAGTCAGGGCACTGCCATAGAGCTTGCCCCATTGGCTTTTCATGCCGGGTTTATTGATGAATTCGGGGCTGAGAGGCGAGTAAAGTTTATCCATGTTTTATGAGGCTGTTTTATAAGGCTGCTTTATAAGGCATTAGTTTTCAGAGGGGCAATTATAATGAATCTGCTGTGACAATAGTAGACGTATTATTATCTATACAAAGAAATTTGCTATTTTGGGTGCTCAACGCTATCGGCTTAGGTATAATTAGCAATTTAGAATCAGGACTTAGGTTAAAAACATGAATTTTATTGAAACTCGTGGTAATGATGGGAAACACCCTGTAGAAGTGAGCTTTTCATCTGCTATTCTGGCTCCTATTGCTTCTTTTGGTGGTATTTACGTGCCCAAAACATTACCTGAGCTGGGTGCTGATTTTTTACAGAAACATATTGATTCCGGTTATAAAAAACTGGCTAAAGACGTATTAGCGGCATTTGAGATTGATATTGAATCTGATGTGATTGATGAAGCCTTAAGTTTATATGATGAATTTGATAATGCGACTAATCCGGTGCCGCTGGTAAAAGTCAAAGACGATCTTTATGTCAGTGAGTTATATCATGGTCCAACCAGAGCGTTTAAAGATATGGCCTTACAGCCTTTTGGTGTGGTGCTCTCTTCTCTGGCTGAAAAACGTAATGAAAATTATCTTATTATGGCTGCAACCAGTGGTGATACCGGCCCGGCAGCACTGGAAACCTTTAAAAATCGTGCCAATGTTCAGGTTGCCTGTTTGTATCCTGATGGTGGTACATCTGACGTACAACGCCTGCAAATGGTGACAGAGAATGCCGAAAATCTAAAAGTGATCGGCATTCATGGTGATTTTGATGATGCTCAAAATGCGCTGAAGCGTTTATTAGGTTCAGCCACGTTTAAAGCCAAATTAAAAGAAAAAAACATTCATTTATCCGCCGCTAACTCAGTGAATTTCGGGCGTATTATTTTTCAGCTGATATATCATATTCACAGCTATCTTGAATTAGTGCGCAAACAAGCGATCGCTCTTGGTGATAAGGTTTATCTGGATGTCCCCAGTGGCAATTTCGGCAATGCCCTGGGTGGTTATTATGCGATGAAAATGGGACTGCCTGTAGAGAAGATATTAATTGCATCGAATAAAAATAATGTGTTGACGCAGTTAATCAAACGGGGTCAATATGATTTGCGTGACATGACGGTGGTATCAACCAGTTCACCGGCGATGGACATATTAAAATCATCCAATGTGGAACGTATTTTATTTGATATGTTTGGTGCAGCACGGACCAGAGAGTTAATGTTTCAGCTTGATAACGATAAGCATTATGCATTAAGTGCTGAAGAACTGGCTCAGTTTCAGGCAATTTTTGCTGCTGACTTTTGTGAGGATGATGAAGGCAGACAATACATCAAGGATGCTTTTGCTGATGGTTATCTTATGGATCCGCATACAGCAACCTGTTTTAAAGCTTATGAAACGTGTCGTGATAAGCCATTGATAACTATTGCCTATTCCACGGCTGAATGGACCAAGTTTTCACCAACTATTGCTAATGCCCTGACGGGTGAACAGGATGCCAGTGATATTGATGCTCTGAAGGCCATTGCTGAAGAAGCCGGCATTGCTATTCCAGCGATGATTAATGAATTATTTACTAAAGATATTACTCAAAAAACCATTATTGATAAGCAGGATATTGAAAAGGAAATTCTGGCTTTTTTATAAATAAACAGATGTTCAGTCTTTTCCCGGATCGGTTACAAAGAAGCGATAAGTGGGAACTTCACTGTCTGCCCGGCCATGGCTTTGGCCAGACCATAAATACCCAGCATAACGAAAACACTATGCACACAGGTCAGATAGGTAATAATCACTGTCCAGGTTATAGCGGCACTGGTGCTGCTGAAGAAGTAAAAAATAGCGGCGATAATGACAATGAAAACACCGGCGAAGATACTGGCAATAAAAGTTTGTCTAAGGTGGTTGTAAGCAATAGAATCAGGTCTATCTGCATGCTTTCTAAGCAGATAGAAAAGCACCAGAAAAGGCACGACCGGAATCAATAAAAGATTCGCAAGAAACAGCATTTCAGCCAATATGGCAATATTACTATCCTTCTGATTATCTTCGTTACGAACTGCTGATTCATTGCCTGGTGAAACATTATCGGAGTGACTTATACTGGTCATGCTATAATCTCAAAATTGGTTTAACTGGATGTTACTGTTCATTGGAATATTTTTGCAAGTGATTAGATGATATCTAATACACTTTCAGGAGGACGTCCTAGTGCATACTTATTATTGCTGGTGACAACGATAGGACGTTGGATCAATTTAGGATGTTCCAGCATTGCTGCAATCAGCTGTGCATCGCTTAATGATTCATCAGCCAGATTATTTTCCTTGTATTCTGCTTCACCTTTGCGCATTAAATCTCTGGGACTCATATCTAATGCTTTTAAAATGGCTTTTAATTCACTTTCTGAGGGCGGTGTTTTCAAATATTCGATAATTTCAGGTTTAACACCTTGTTCTTCCAATAATTGTAGTGTCTGACGTGATTTAGAACAACGTGGATTATGATAAATTTTTGTGCTCACTTAACTTCCCCAATGCGTTTACATGTAAAACAGTATAACCAACTTAATTAATAAGGTATTTGAACTATAACAAAAATGACATATAAAAGCACGGTTCGCTTTGTCAAATTAATAGCTTAGAACTGAGTAGTTGTTGCAGACAGGTATAAAATAACGGGCTGATTGGTTTCGCAGAAATAATAGGATTGGTTTTTCGGGTCCAATTCAGGTTCAATTCAGCTAATGATGCTATAATTCTATTAGTCAATAGTAAAGAAACTGCTCAGCTCGGCCTGCTGTGCATGGTTATTAAATACTTTGGGATAATGATGAATATTAATACAGGTAAAGCCATTGTCAGCTTGTATGATGAACAGGACAATATTATTCTGGTTGATATTTATGCAGATGGTGAGCTGAACAGGAGTGATGTGGATAATATTCACGAGGCGATTAGCAATTTTAATGTACCAATGCCTGTGGATACTATTTGTGT
>DAOVUK010000518.1 GCA_030632625.1 Gammaproteobacteria bacterium | reverse complement strand
CTTGAGATTAAATCTTGCAAAAACTGATGAATAAACGGCAATGGATGACCACCTGACGGCAAAGCTGCTAATTGACAATTATTTTCATTTCTTTATCCTCTTCTATAACTTTAAGCAAAAACGTTTATACACTCTCACACCGTAATCAGGCTAATTTATGCAAAACCGCTGGAATGAACAAGAAGCACAACACATCGCTAAAGAAACAGCTCAGGCGATAGACATTGATCTGGCTCTACGAGTTTACAGCTCCCGGCTGCTGGGTCAGGACAAATCACTGGTGCTGCATGGCGGCGGCAATACTTCAGTTAAAATTGAGCAGCAGAATATCCTCGGTGAAACTGAGGACATTCTCTATGTCAAAGGCAGCGGCTGGGATCTGGAGACCATTGAAGCTCAGGGTTATGCCCCGGTACAAATGTCACATCTGCTGAAACTGGCGCAGTTAAAAGAGTTGACGGATGCTCAGATGGTCAATGAACTAAAAACCCATTTAACTCAATCCTCTGCCCCCGGGCCTTCGGTAGAAACCATCCTGCATGCTTTACTACCTTATAAATATGTTGATCACACCCATGCAGATGCCGTTATCAGTATCAGCAATACCAAAGACGGACTGCAGCGCATTAAGTCTATTTATGGCAACAAAGTTGTAATCATCCCCTATGTGATGCCGGGCTTTGATCTTTCCCGTCTGTGCGCTGACATTTTCCCCAAAGAAGTCCATGCTGAAACCATTGGCATGGTATTAATGAACCATGGAATTTTTTCTTTTGGCGACACAGCAAAACAATCCTATGAACGGATGATTGAACTGGTTGCTATGGCAGAAGATTATCTGGCTCAACATCAGGCACTTGATGTCGCTGCCGCTTATGCAGACACTTCACTGCAAACAGAAAACCTGGAGAGCATGCACATTGCAGCTCTGCGAAAAGACCTGTCCGAGCAGCTTCAACAAACGGTTGTTGTCCGCCAGCAGCGTAGCGCACAGACTCTGGCATTTGCCAATCATGCTCAAATCAGCACGATCAGTCAACAGGGGCCTGCGACACCGGATCATGTTATTCGCACCAAACAACTGCCAATGTTAGGAACAGAGCCGGATTCATGTCTGGATAACTATATTGCTTCCTATAAGAACTATTTTCAGCTGGCCGCCAGAACACCTCATGATGGTCAGAAAAAAACCATGCTGGATCCATTGCCCCGCATCATATTGGACAGTAAAGGCGGCATGTTCACTTTAGGCAAAACTATTAAAGAAGCTGATATCGTTGCTGATATCTATCAACACACCATCGATATTATTCTACGAGCGACACAATTGGGTGGTTTTCAGGCTCTGCCGTCTCAGGACATTTTTGACGTGGAATATTGGGAGTTAGAGCAGGCTAAATTAAAAAAAGCCGGTACTGCCCCACTCTTTTCAGGTGAAATCGCATTGGTTACTGGTGCTGTCACCGGCATTGGTAAAGCCTGTGTTGATTCACTTCTGGCCAGGGGCGCCTGTGTTGTCGCTCTGGATATACTGCCTGAGATAGAAAATTTATATCAACGCCCGGATTATCTTGGTATTAACTGTGATGTCACTGATGAAGCTGCGCTTGAACAGGCTTTAGAAGCAACGGTTCGTGCTTTTGGTGGTCTTGATATGCTCATTCTCAATGCTGGAATTTTCCCCGGAGGCTGTAAAATTGAAGAGCTGTCATTAAAAGACTGGCGTCGGGTGATGGCTATTAATCTGGATGCCAATTTATCCTTAATCAGCAAAGCACACCCTCTTTTGAAACTGGCACCAAAGGGTGGCCGGATTGTTGCCATGGGCTCCAAAAATGTCCCGGCACCAGGTCCCGGAGCTGCCGCTTATTCCTCAGCCAAAGCAGCACTGACGCAACTGGCCAGAGTAGCCGCCTTAGAATGGGGTAAAGATAATATTCGCATCAATACGCTGCATCCCAATGCAGTCTTTGACACCGCCATCTGGACACCTGAAGTACTGGCATCCAGAGCAGAACATTATGGCATGAGTATTGAAGCCTATAAAACCAACAACCTGCTCGGCACAGAAATCACCTCGCACGATGTTGCCGAACTGGCGGCAGAAATGTGCGGCCCGCTATTTGCTAAAACCACTGCAGCACAGCTGCCCGTTGATGGCGGCAATGACAGGGTAGTTTAAT
>DAOVUK010000471.1 GCA_030632625.1 Gammaproteobacteria bacterium | reverse complement strand
TTCAATACAAGAGTCAATTATGACGATCAGCGAGCAACTTTTTCTGCTGCTTATTTCTTATATCGCCAATACTTTTTCAGCTTTTGCCGGCGGCGGTGCCGGCCTGATTCAATTGCCAATGCTTATTTTTCTCGGCCTGCCGTTTAGTATTGCCCTGGCAACTCATAAAGTCGCCAGTGTAGCTCTGGGTGTCGGCGCAACAGTCCGGCATTTGCGTACCGGTAAGTTAAATTTAAAATTTTCTTTATTTATCTTACTGACCGGTGTGCCCGGGGTTGTTGCCGGAGGATTCGTTATTGTCCAGATCCCTGAATATGAGGCTAAAATTGCTCTGGGAGTATTAACTATAGCACTGGGCGTCTATTCCTGGTTAAAACCCGATCTTGGACAACAACACCGCGCTATAAACAGAGATACCTCCGGCATGGCCATAGGAGGACTTAGCTTATGTCTGATAGGTATACTCAACGGTTCTTTAACATCAGGTACCGGACTATTTGTGACCTTATGGCTGGTGAGATGGTTTGGCCTTGATTACAAAACAGCGGTTGCCTATACGCTGGTTCTGGTCGGGATATTCTGGAATGGCACCGGGGCAGTTACACTTGGTATGCTCAGTACTATACAGTGGAACTGGCTGCCAGCCTTATTACTGGGTTCTCTACTGGGAGGATACACAGGCGCTCATTTGGCAATTACAGCGAATAATCGCTGGATAAAACGGGTCTTTGAAGTGGTCACCATTGCGGTAGGGACAAAGCTTATATTAAGTTAGTATGTTGGTATGTTGGTATGTTGGTAAGTTAATACGTTGAGATAACATAACAACTTATCAACTTACAAACGTATAAACATAAAAACTGACTAAGCTTTTATGCCTAAATTCTGGCATATCTGCAAAGTTGTTTTGCTCTGGTTCAGAGTATAAAAATGTAAACCCGGTGCACCGGCATCCAGTAATTGCTCACACAGGCTGGAAATCACTTCAAGACCGAGTGCTTTAATAGAGTCAATATCATCACCATAAGATTCCAGGCGTTTAGCCAGCCAGCGTGGAATTTCTGCACCACACATATCTGAGAAGCCCGCCAGACGAGAATAATTGGTAATCGGCATAATGCCTGGAACAATTGGCTTATCCAGCCCCGCTTTGCGGCAGCTATCGACAAAATACAGGTAAGCATCAATATTGAAAAAATATTGAGTGATTGCACTATTCGCACCGGCATTCATTTTAGCGATAAAATTATTCATATCGGTTCGGGCATTTTTAGCCTGAGGATGCACTTCAGGGTAGGCGGCCACTTCAATATGAAAATGATCGCCTGTTTCACAGCGGATAAATTCAACCAGTTCATTGGCATAGCGAAACTCACCGACATCACGATGACCGGATGGCAAATCACCTCTTAGCGCAACCATTCGATTAATACCTCTGTCAATAAAGATATCAAGGATTGACTTGATACCCTCTTTTGTTGAGCCAATACAGGATAAGTGCGGTGCTGCTGAAAAACCGGCATCCATAATGCTTTTGACCGTATTGAGAGTGCCTTCCTGAGTACTGCCTCCGGCACCATAAGTAACTGAAAAGTAAAGCGGATCTAAGACGCTTAATTTATCACGAACAAGCGCGAGCTTTTCAGCACCTTCAGTTGTTTTAGTCGGAAAAAATTCAAAACTGATAGGCTGTGTTTCATGGTTAGTTTTTTGTGTTGTCATAATCAGATAAAATTCAGGCTGCGCAGTTTTTAACCGGGCAGCCTGAAATATACTCCATTTTTTATATAACGCTTCTTTAGTTATGATGCTTTAGCATCGAGTCAATTAGTAGCGATAGTGATCAGCTTTATAAGGCCCTTCCTGAGGAACGTTAATATAATCAGCCTGCTCTTTAGAAAGCAGAGTTAATTTAGCGCCAATTTTCATCAGATGTAAATGAGCCACTTTTTCGTCTAATATTTTCGGCAGGATATAAACTTTATTTTCATAAGCATCCGCATTAGTAAAAAATTCAATCTGAGCCATCACCTGATTGGTAAATGATGCAGACATCACAAAGCTGGGGTGTCCGGTGGCACAGCCAAGGTTCACCAGGCGGCCTTTTGCTAAAATAATAATCTTCTTGCCGTCAGGGAAAATAACATGATCAACCTGAGGTTTAATCTCTTCCCATTCATATTTTTCTAAAGAAGCAATATCAATTTCTGAATCAAAGTGTCCGATATTACATACGATGGCTTCATTTTTCATGGCCTGCATGTGGTCATGGTTAATGACATTGACATTGCCGGTTGTGGTAACAAAAATATCACCCAGTGGTGCGACTTCATTCATATCAACGACACGATAACCTTCCATCGCTGCCTGTAATGCACAAATTGGATCAATTTCTGTGACCCATACGGTAGCGCCCATGCCGCGAAAAGCCTGAGCACAGCCTTTTCCAACATCACCGTAACCCAGAACAACACAGATTTTACCGGCAATCATGACATCGGTGGCACGTTTAATACTATCAATTAATGATTCACGACAGCCATAGAGATTATCAAACTTTGACTTAGTGGCCGAATCATTGACATTCATCGCAGGGAATAACAATTCATCTTTTTCCTGCATTTCATACAGACGATGCACACCGGTTGTGGTTTCTTCAGTGACACCTTTAACACTGCCTGCAATGTCCTGCCAGGTAGTTGAGCCAGGCTTAATGGTACGACGTAATACATCCAGAATAGCCTTATATTCTTCATTATCATCGTCTTTAGTGGCTGGAATAGCACCTGCTTTTTCAAACTCGACGCCCTTATGCACTAATAGTGTGGCA
>DAOVUK010000231.1 GCA_030632625.1 Gammaproteobacteria bacterium | reverse complement strand
TATTAAAACCATTGAAGTACATCGCGCCCGAATGATGGAAAAGATGGAAGCCAGCTCGGTTGCCCAGTTAGTTAAAACAACTATTCAGGCCAGTAAAAATAAAATTATTCCTTAGGGCCGTGGAAATTAGTTTAATCAACTACCAGTGTCCAATACACTGAGTCTACACGACTTTCTCAAATTTTTTGTAATCACCTTGATAGCTGCCCCTATCTTTCAAACATAGGGACTTTGGGTTTACCCTTAAAAATACTACAACATACCCAATTATTTCCAGTTCAACTATTAGGTAAAGTATATATCGAAGCAAATGGATTGCTTAATCGTGAAAATTTAATAGCAAAATTTAATAAAAGAAACAAACTGCGATGCAACACTGCCAGCGGATTGGCCATAATATCGATTAAAGATAATGCTGGGGGGCATCATCATGAATAAACGTTGGAATAAAAGAAAACCTGCTTCGATAGAGCTTGTCATCAGCTATCCTGCTTTTGGATTGCTGCGCGGCAAGGCAGTTAACATCAGCCATGATGGTATGTTCATCGAAACTGCTGCCATATCTCTTTGCAACTACGCCAATATTGAGCTGACATTCAGCCTGCCAGAACTTTTAAAGTCACCGGTAAACATTCAAGCAACAATTATACATAATAGTGATAAAGGTATTGGTATTATGTTCCGACATGAAGACGAAAATAATAATTTCGTCAACACCCTTCACCAATACGCCACATCACAGTGCTGCTATCAGCAAGCCGTCTGATTTATTTACTTTACTTTTAGCTATCTTGTAGCTGCAGTTAAGAGACAAGTTTTATTGCTTCTTTTTTGTCTCACGCAGCACTCGTAGACGTGTGCCATGCTCAAGAGACAGAAGAATTTCCTCTGCAGAAATTTCCACGGGAAAATAAGTCCCTGAAATTTTGGCACCATTGATGCTGGCACCATCCAGTAATGAACCTCTAAAATCAATACCTCGCAAGTCAGACATTCTAAAATAAGCACCTCTGAAATCCAGACCTACTGCATCGATTCCCTGTAAATCTGTAGAGCGAAAATCACATGATTTTAAGTTACAATATTCACCTGCCTGCTTTTTAGCATTAAATTCATCAATCCTTCCCTCTCGGAGAAGTTGATACATTGGATCACTTGAAATTGAAGGTGCATTACTCATTTCTCTATACCCTATTCTATGATATCTACTCAATCAGTATAGACTATTTAGTGGTTGATTTTCCGTAACTACTCAGCGTATTCATCTTTTACTCCATAACGGCGTTATTTTCGTACTCAAATGGTCACATATTTGTATATGCTCACATTCTCCGTGCAAAAATGCCTTGTTCTGAAGCAAAATCTAAACACGCTGAGTAGTTACGATTTTCCTTGCCGGAGGCACATAACCTTCAGGCCTTATCGCCACCCGACAGCGAATCTCTGTACATAAGTTGTCATGCAGATCATAAAAGCCATATTCAAAAACAGGGTTGGAACGGCCTTTTTGTTTTATTTCCTGTCTGATATCAGCCAGTTGCTCATCCGAAAATTCAAAACGCAGCTCCAAATCCGTTCGCCCTTCACGAATAAAATTTAATTGCAGGTATCGAGTCCAGACCTCACAGCCGGGAAACGATTTTAAACAGGCCAGGGCAGCAACAGGATCGGCCAGAGAAGCCTGAAAACCGCCAAACATCCCGCCGCCGGGATTTTTAGATAATCGTGTTAAGGGTAATTTGATACGCACTGTTCGCCACAGTGGATCCATTTGTAAAATCTTCAGCCGCATTAGCCAGAAAGGCGGATAATATCTAAGACGGGTGGCCGGTGAAAAAAATTTTAGCAGCTGCATTAATTAGAGACTCGTTCCATGCTGATCATTTTATTATTATCGTCAAAGATAATTCTAAAACTGCCATTGACTCCCGATTGATCAACATGTTTCTGCAAGACACTGGCTGGAAACTGAATAGTCCGCCCCCCCGCAATTGTTACTTGCACAGCATCCACCTCCCCCTGATAGTAACGAAGATATTCCTGTGCACTGATTTCGAGTCGAAAGCGAATTTCATTCATTTGCTAAACAGTTTAAATGATTCATTTGTATTTATAGTTACTTATTTTTGTATTTTTTCATTTTTTTATTGTATTTCAAATATTTTATACTAAAATCGCGTTATAAAAATAATAACGAGTAAAAACTTAATCACATTAATGAATCAATCAATTTATTCCTGAGGAAATACTATCAATGAAAATGCAAGACATCAGAAAAATCGCCAAAGAAAACGGTTTAAAAACTGGTAAACTCAACAAAACCTTATTAGTCAGACATATTCAGGCAACTGAAGGTAATTTTGACTGCTTTGCTTCTGCTTCAAATGACTATTGCGATCAATCCACCTGTATCTGGCAAGATGATTGTTTTACGTTAGCTAAGAAAACAGTTGCTGTATCATAAAAAAAAGCGTTAAGCGTTAAGCGTTAAGCAAGAGCATAAAAAAGAGCATTCACTCTAAGCTATTTTTTCTTTTAATCCTGCTTTTGATTTTTCTTAACGCTGAGCACTTAGGGATTTGGCATTTATTAAAATACCAAATCCCTTAGCTCTGAACGCTATCCTGCCATTTCTTTTCCAGCAGTTTTTAATTCCTGAGCGAAGAGTGAAATTCTGAGTTCTTCAATAAGCCAGCGGTACACCTGTAGCTGTGCTTCTGCAAAAAATAATACTTCAGGTGTATTTTTATCATCCTTTAAAAGCTGATGCTTTTTTTCCCATAAAAGCATGATCTGTATTTGCTTCAGACTACCTAAAAATTCCATACCAATGGCGTAATAATTAAAGTAACCAGACCTACGAGTAGAGTCAGAGGGAAACCAATGCGGAAAAAATCCATAAAGCGATAGCCGCCAGCATTAAAAACCATCAGATTGGTTTGATAGCCAATAGGAGTAGAAAAACTGGCTGATGCGGCAACCATAATTATTATTGCAAAGGGCATTATACTCACCTGCAAAGTATTTGCTGCCTCCAGAGCTATGGGGAACATTAATACCGCCGCAACATTATTGGTAGCCATTGCGGTAAAACCGGCAGTCAATAGAAAGACCATCGCCAGAGTCAGCCAGGGTGCACCATCGGTCAGGCTAATCAGGGTTTCAGCGATGGCCATTGCAGCACCCGTCTTATGAATTGCTGTGCCAATTCCAAAAGCGGTGGCGATAACGACTAAAACTTGCCAGTCAGGTGCCAGACGGGCAATCCGGCCATCAATACAGCGAGTTATTATCATCAGTCCGGAGGCAAGTAATGCTGCCTTGAGCATACTCAGCCAGCCAAAACTGACCAGCAGGATCATTAACAGAACAATACCAAGAGCGGTTATTGCCCGATCATGATTCAGAGGGTGAGAATGACCGATTTCACTAATCAGAAAAAAGTCGCGGGAGTTATGTTGCTGCTGCACAAAGGACTCACGGCTTTCCAGTAATAGAGTATCTCCCGGGCGAAGAATAATATCACCAATTTTCTGATTCAGCCGCTCACCATTACGGGCCAGGGCAATGATAACCGCATTATAACGGGAACGAAACTTACCTTCACGAACAGTCTTGCCGATCATCGGGCAGGTATTGGAGACAACGGCTTCGACAAAACGTCGATCCTTTCGCTCACCCTCCAGTTTAAAAATCTGACTGGTTGCTGGTTTCAAACCACGTATTTTTTGCAGATCAACGACGGAATCAATGATTCCGGCAAATACCAGTCGATCATTACTATAAAGAATTTCCTGAGGGGATACAGCTGGAATAAGTTGCCCTGCCCGCTCTATTTCAACCAGAAAGAGACCTGGTAATTGTCGTAACCCTGCCTGCTCTATACTCATATTTGCAAGGGGGCTATTGTGCTCCACTTTCATCTCTACCGTATATTGTCTGACATCATCATAGCGATCCAGTGCAGGGACTCGATCAGGCAACAACCAGCGGCTGAAGATCAGTATAAAAACTAGCACAGAAAAGACAATGGGAGCACCTACCCATAGGAGCTCAAACATAGAAAGTCCGGAATAGTTATTTTGTTCCTGTAACATTCCGTTGACCACCAGATTGGTACTCGTGCCAATCAAAGTGCAGGTTCCTCCAGCGATGCTGGCATAACTTAAAGGGATCATTAATTTAGATAATGTCAGTTTATGACGTTTAGCCCAATCCTTCACTGCGGGGATAAAAATAGCGACCACGGGCGTATTATTAAGAAAGGCACTTAAAACGGTAACAGGCAGCATTAATCTGAGCTGTGCATGAGAAGTGGAATGGGGACGCCCCAGGAGAGACTGAACAATCCAGCCGACCGCACCGGTTTCGGTCAATCCAGCAGCAACAATATATAAAACAGCAACCGTCAGCATCCCTTCATTAGCAAAACCGGCCAGTGCTTCCTGAGGGGTCAGTATTTCGAAAAGCAGCAGCAAAGATAAACCCGCAGTCATGACAATGTCAGCTGAAACACGGCTGAACATAAGAGTTGCAAAACAAAATATCACAATTGAGATACTGAACCAGGCGTCAAAAGTCATTCATATTGCCTATAGTGACTTGCGTCATTTTATTTCTAATATGGATATATAAATTGTCTTATTAAAAGGCTTATATAATTTTATCCTATTTGTTTCCTATAGGATATAAGCATCCCTGTTAAGTATAAGCCGGGAACACTGTCAACAGAAAGGTAATGTTTTGTTTATATATTAAAGCTGAGTTATCCCCATGAATTTTTTTTAGGATAACGACAAAAAATGATCGACTTTCATGACAGAGCATGATCAAATTGGCATTGCTCAGAATATCCATACCAATGAGCAGACGTTCACTCACTATTTACAAAGAAACTTCAGGAAATGAATTTTCAGGAATAATTAATATGCTTCAAACTGTCAAGATTCTTTACACAGAGTCGAGAACGTCCCAAACTGGGGGGACTGATCAAATAATACGTTTTCTGTTTACATTTTGTCATAGAAGGTTGTGGGTGAGTTTTACGAACCCCAACAGTTTCAGCAAGATACATGTTGGGGTTCGTAAAACTCACCCACAATCCTGCTCAGCAACAGGAGAAGTTTTATAGCTTGCCACGCTTAGTTGCTTCCTGTTTTACGTGTGCCATAAGGGCCTCATCATTCCAGGCTTTAGCTTCACCTTTTTCACCCTCAATGAGTTGACCAAGTAACCATTCTGATCCTTGAGATTCTTCAAGTTTTCGTAAGGCATCTCTCACGATTTCACTGGTCGACGTATAACGACCACTTTGAACAAGGGATTCAATAAATTTCTGCTGATGCTTCCCCAGAGTAATACTGGTTGTACGTGGCATAAATGCACTCCTCATCAACTATTATAATAATTAACACATATTCATACATTTGTGTAAATTGAGCGATACTTTAAACAGTAAATCTGATAACGGAGGAATTATTATGGATACACTACCCTATGAACCCCAAACCAAAATCCCCTGGAATAAAGGGAAAATTGTTGGTCAAAAGCCTGCCTTGAAGCTAAAGGAAGTCTGGGCAATTCGTACCCGACTCCAGATGGAAAAAAAGTAAAAACTGGCTCAAATGCTTTATTCAAGTAAATTATCACCCAATAGTTTAAAACTATAATGTCGATATCCTTTTAAATATTTGTAAGCTCTGAAATCAGAAAAATCTAAAGTAAACACAATATCAGTACGATATTTTTCAGCTAAGACAACCAATGTTGCATCAGCAAAATCCATTGGTTGATCCGAATATTTGTCCATCAATTCAAAAGAACGTTTGAATAGTTCATAATTCATACTTTCAATAACAAGATAATCTTTTAAAATAAACTCTTTT
>DAOVUK010000445.1 GCA_030632625.1 Gammaproteobacteria bacterium | reverse complement strand
ATAGTGAACATCAATTTCATGTTGTCTCAAATCCGGAGTTTTTAAAAGAAGGTTCTGCCGTCAACGATTTTATGAAACCGGATCGTATTATCATTGGAACTGATAATAGCGACGTTGAAAAAATTGTTCGTGAACTTTATGCCCCATTTAACCGCAGCCATGAGCGCATTATCTTCATGGATGTCCGCTCCGCAGAATTGACAAAATATGCGGCGAATTCATTATTAGCCACTAAAATCAGCTTTATGAATGAGATCTCGAATCTGGCAGAACGTCTTGGAGCAGATATTGAGAATGTCCGCCTGGGTATAGGTTCCGATCCAAGGATTGGTTACCAGTTTATCTACCCGGGCTGTGGTTATGGCGGCTCCTGTTTCCCTAAAGATGTTCAGGCACTTGCCAGAACGGCGAGTGAAGTGGGTTACAATGCTGAATTGTTAAATGCCGTTGAAGCAGTTAACTATCGCCAAAAAGAAGTTTTATTTGATAAAATTACCAGACATTACAATGGCAAAGAAAACCTTAAGGGCAAAACCATTGCTCTATGGGGCCTGGCATTTAAACCTAATACAGACGATATGCGAGAAGCCTCCAGCCGCACATTAATGAAATCATTATGGGAAGCAGGTGTCACCGTGAATGCCTATGATCCCGAAGCCATGGAAGAAACACAACGTATTTATGGCAGCCGCGATGACTTGAAACTCATGGGAACAAAAGAAGCCTGCCTGCAAAATGCTGATATGCTGGTGATCTGCACGGAATGGAAACAATTCAGAGCCCCTGATTTTGATGAAATTAAAGAAACACTCTCAGAAGCCGTTATCTTCGACGGCAGAAACCTCTATGATCCCGAAACAATGAAAGAAAAAGGCTTTGCCTATTACGCCATAGGCCGTGGGGATAGTATAAATATATTTAAGGATTAATCAAATGGGACATGTTTTCGCACAAATAGAACTTAGTAATCCAAAACAGGCTGATTTAGAACCAGTCAAAGTAAAAGCTCTGGTCGATACAGGCGCACTTATGTTATGTATCCCGGAGCATATTGCAGTGCAATTGGATCTTGAAACAGAATCAGTGCGAGAAGTTTCAGTCGCTGACGCAAGAACAATAAAAGTGCCCTATGTTGGTCCAATAAAAATATTATACGGCAAACGATTTTGTTATGTCGGTGCATTAGTCCTGGGTGATGAGGTTCTACTTGGTGCAGTGCCAATGGAGGATATGGATCTGGTTGTTAACCCGGCAAAAAGAGAGTTAACTGTTGATCCATCAAGTCCAAATATCCCCCATGCAAGAGTTAAATAGTGCCCATCCGTAAATAGCTTTTTTGTGCGAATGAATTCGCCCCTACAGAGAAAAAACTTAACTATTCAATAGCTTATAAATTCAAAATTGTAGGGGCGAATTCATTCGCCTTATTAACGGATGGACACCAAATAAGGAAAACAAATGAAAATTTTAGTAACAGGCGCAGCCGGCTTTATCGGCTCCAAACTATCAGAAGAACTTCT
Organism: Gammaproteobacteria bacterium; assembly: GCA_030632625.1. GTDB lineage: Bacteria > Pseudomonadota > Gammaproteobacteria > GRL18 > GRL18 > GRL18. The sequence goes on along the minus strand of DAOVUK010000445.1, from coordinate 1,671 downwards.
GGCTCGCGGCGATGACGTCGTTGGTATCGACATTATGAACGATTATTATGATGTCCGCTTGAAAGAAGCACGCTTGCAGCGGATTGATGACTTCCTTCAATCTAAAGACCCCACTAAGACCGGGACGTTTCGTTTCATAAAAATGGATCTGGCTGATCGCCAGGCAATGGAAAAACTCTTTGCTGATGAGCAATTTGATAAAGTAATGAATCTGGCTGCTCAGGCCGGTGTGCGTTATTCTATTGAAAATCCATTATCCTATGTTGATAGTAATATTGTTGGCTTTGCTCATATTCTGGAAGGCTGCCGTCATAATAAAGTTAAACATCTGGTTTATGCTTCTTCAAGTTCCGTTTATGGCCTGAATGAAAGCATGCCTTTTTCAATTCATGATAATGTCGATCACCCCATTTCACTTTATGCTGCTTCGAAAAAATCAGGTGAACTGATGGCTCACACCTATAGCCACCTCTATCGACTACCTACCACTGGGCTAAGATTTTTTACTGTTTACGGCCCATGGGATCGTCCGGATATGGCTCTGCAAAAATTCGCCAAAGCAATTTTTGAAGGCAGGCCAATTGATGTTTACAACTATGGTAAACACCGCAGAGACTTCACCTATATTGATGATATTGTCGAAGGTATTATTCGGGTTCTGGATAATGTAGCAGAGCCTAATCCTGACTGGAATGGTGAAAAACCAGACTCTGCAACCAGCCCAGCACCCTGGCGCATCTATAATATCGGTAATCAGCAACCCGTTGAGCTCATGACCTATATCGAAACATTAGAAAAATATCTGGGAAAAACAGCAGAAAAGAACCTCCTGCCATTACAACCGGGCGATGTTCCCGACACCTATGCAGATGTTGCCGATTTAGTCAGAGATGTGGATTACAAACCATCGACAACAGTTGATGAAGGCATAAAAAACTTCGCAGTTTGGTATAAAGACTACTATCAGGTAAGTTAAGCCAATAAATATTAATTCAAAATGTTGGGGTTCGCTGCGCTCACCGCCAACCTACAAAAGACAGAACAGCCCTGCCGTACCCCAAAAAATATAATTATCACAACTCTGACTTATGCTATAATGTAACTTATATTATCCTTTAATGGTATAAATAATGTTAATGGACAAAATATTACCAGTTACTCTGTTGAGCCACCAGGAGATTCTATACAGTATTGCTGAAAAGGTCAGACACCTCCGCTTAGCTAATGAATGGACTCGAGATATGCTCGCCAGGCAATCTGGCGTGAGTGTTTCCAGTATTAAGCGTTTTGAACGTGAAGGAAAAATTTCTTTTGACAAACTCTTAGCCCTAGCTTTCGCATTGGATGCTATTGAAGAGTTTCAATTGCTCTTTCCCGAAAAAAAAATCCAGTCAATTAAAGACTTACAACAGGAAAAACCTCAAAGAAAACGGGGCAAAAGAAAAAATGCCAATTAATAATGTCGATAGATTAAAGGTATTTCTGGACATTGAATCTAACTCGTACCTTGTTGGCACACTCATAGAACAAAAAGGAAAAATCTATTTTTAATATGATCAAGATTTTTCTCATACAAATCTGGAAATATCACCTTTTTATCTTCCTTTGAAGACCTCTTTTTTTGATGAATCCTGGCCCAAAGAGTTTTTTGGATTGCCCGGTGTTTTTTAT
>DAOVUK010000014.1 GCA_030632625.1 Gammaproteobacteria bacterium | reverse complement strand
TATTAAAACGTGATGATCTTTACAGCCTGGAAGATTATGCAGCAATACGCCTCGAGTTTAGAACACGGGTAATGAATCATAAAAAAATGCGTCGGGTGCCTATTGGCCCAAATGCAGCGCTGTATTTTGAAGATCAGCTGACCATGCAATATCAGATTCAGGAAATGTTACGCATTGAACGTATTTTTGAATCAGATGCGATCAATGAAGAACTTGACACGTATAATCCACTTATTCCTGATGGACATAACTGGAAAGCCACTTTTATGCTTGAATATGCCGATGCAGAAGAACGACGTCAGGCTTTGAAAAAATTACATGGGATTGAGAAATCTATCTGGGTTAAGATTGGTGATTGTGAACCTGTTTCTCCCATTGCCAATGAAGATATGCAAAGAGAAACTGAAGAAAAAACATCTGCAGTTCATTTCCTTCGCTTTGAATTCACTCCAAAGATGGTTCAAAAGGCAAAAGATCATGCCGTCATCAGCATGGGTATCAGACATAAATATTATAATGAACAAATAGAGGTATTGGCAGATCCGATAAGAGAATCTCTGCTGAATGACTTTTCTGAGCCAAACTAAAATATAATCTGTTGCAGATCAATATGTCTGATTTCAACTCAACCGACGTTAAATTCTCGTTCATTGATGGTTTTAAAAAGTTGCTGACGTGCTGTCTGAAGCTGATCAGCTGACTGATTATCAGTCATTGCAAAAGCAATTTTATCCATTATTTCAAAAGTCACCCCATCCTTCAAATATTCTTTGCTTTCCTTTTTTATCAATCGTTATTTCAGGAAAAAAACAGGGACGATGATAATTAATGTGTGGGTTGAGAAAATCACGATCAAATGCATTAATTAACGCAGCCTATTTTTGAGGAATATATCTATTTCCAGGTATTTTACTCACTATCGATGTATTTTTACTTTCTGCCAAAGCATTGTCATTTGAGTGCCTTGAACGTGACGTTGTGAATTCGTTCACGTAACGACTGCCAGGGTGGTAAGCATACGTAGAGACGTTGCATGCAACGTCTCTACCCTATCTATGAATAGCTGAATTCACGGAGTGAATACAAAAAGTACGCAATAATGTAAAGAACTCTTTTTTCTTGTCCTGAGCGTCGTCATTGGTTGATCATGAACTATTTTTAACCAGATTGTCCTATTTCAGATTCATTTACCGTTAGAAACACCTCTTTTGTTCAGACTTATTCCGCATTGGACAAGGCTCGCACACGGAGGAAGCTAAACAGTATGATATACTGGTTGTACGCACGGAATTTATTATGGCGGCAAGGCTAATGGCAATGAGATTATTAGCGGCTGTAGTCCCAGCCCTCTCGATAAGATTTACAGCCCAAAAAGACCGCAGACAGATTTTTTGAACCTTTTTCTTTAAAGGCACACTTACATGTTAACAGGCGTTTAAATTAATGCTGAATAAAGGTGATATTTTTATTTAAAGTGGACAAATAATCATATAAGGGAGAGAACCATGAAAAATAAAAACAGTTTAAAAAGAATGACACAAAATTACTTGCTGTTTGCCCTGATTTTATTGCTGTTACCCAGCTTTGCTTCTGCAGAGGTTCAGGCGACAACAACGTCACTCCAGGACATAAAAGTTCAAAAAAGTCCGCTGCAACAACGGGGCAGTCAGTTACTGAAGCCTCAAAACATCAGACCATTATCAACAAGTACAGAAATCACTGCAGAGTCGCTTCGGGATGCAAAAGTTAAAAAAAGTCCATTGCAAAAACAGGGTATTACTTTACTGGATCCTCAAAACACCAGACCCGTATTAAGAAGCGCAGAGATCACTGATCTTAAAATTGGCACCGAGTCAGACGGGAGGTGGTATTGGGAAACGACCATTAAGAATACTGGTAATGTAGCACTTGATGGGCAAGATGTGATTGTACAGGGTTACCAGCTTTCTTCACCTCAAGGCTCCTGGATAGGGGCTTCAGGGTCACGTCTCGGAATTGGTAACTTTTTTCCAAATCAAAGTAGGATCATTAAAATGCATTGGGGACGTTGTTGCAGGACAGATCAACTTAAAGTTGATTTGCTATATGAAGTAAGCAACCTGGTTCTGGATACTGAAAATTTACCCAACCTTTTGTATTCACCGGGAACACTACATATGCCTTATAATATACAGACAAAGCAAATTGAATGGAATGATACAACTAAATCATGGCGGACTACTTTAAAAAATTACAGTAACTATACTATCAAGCTCATAGTGCAGGGGTTTCTCCAGAACTCATCAGACTGGGCTAAGATACCGGTAGGTGTAAGTCTAATCACACTGGGGCCTAATGGAGAGGCATCTTCAATGTGGAAGAACGCGGAGGGGGCTCAACCTGGTGATAATTTAATAGTACGCAGCAGACTTGATATGAGTGGGAATAATTGTAATGAAACTAGCAACGACTGTCGTCAAAATCAAATGATTATTACAATACCAAATTATAGCCACACTTTTTCTATAAATCCTTTTTAAACCAGTATCAGTATTTGAAGTTTAAAATTGTGTTAGCTGGAGTCGTTGTTATTTCGTACTCCGCCTTATCCTGTGTTATCTACCTGCTGATTAAAAAAACAGCAGGCAGTTTTCATTGTAAAGTGTTATTTGTTTCAGAGATAGTGCAGTCTCTGCCGGATGTACTACCTGACGTATGCAGCGATAGAAATAAAATGGCAGATGGAGCCGGATAAGACAAACAGGTGCCAGATGCCATGAGCATGGCGAAGTTTTTTCAGGTCGTCCAGTACATAAAACACGATACCGGCGGTGTAAGCAATTCCTCCCATCGTCAACCAGATCATACCAGCAGCGGGTAAGGCTGCCTGCAGCTCAGAATAATTAAGTGTGCAAACCCAGCCCATGACCAGATAGATTATCACCTGTAACCATTCAATACGTTTTGCAACGAAAATATCCAGTAATAAACCAATGACAGCCAGCCCCCATACCAGTATCAGCATGATAATACCGTTATACTCACGCAGTGAAACCAGCATGTAAGGGGTATAAGTGCCTGCGATTAGCAGATATATTGAAACATGATCAAGTTTTTGAAATATTTTTTTAAGTCTGGGAGGGTGAAAGCTGTGATACAAAGTAGACATGGTGTAGAGCAGGATTAAGGTAAGACCAAAAATAGTAAAGCTGATGATAAGCAGCAGCTTCTGTGACTGAAAACTGATGGTAAGCAGTACTCCAAAGCCGATCAGAGCCAGAACCGCACCAACCAGATGGGTAATGCTGTTTAGTTTTTCACCATAGTACATCGTGTTTCAGTCCGGGTAATATAAACGGGATAATAAACTCACTGGGTATGTTTAAATTGTTTCATTAACTGGTCAAGATAAGGTGCCAGATTATTCAGATTATCCATTTCCTGATTGGTCTTTTCAATTATTGTCGAATTGTTTTTTGATTCAAGGTTGACTGTTTTCAGATGTTGAGTCAAAGAATCTGTTATCGATTGCTGATGTTTACTCAGAGTATGAATATTACTGTTAATTTCATTTATTTGAGTCACAATAGTTGAAATCTCAGTTAGGGTACCCGCTGTATCGACTGAAAGTTTAACACTATTTTGGGCCATTTCATGACTTTGATTCATCGACTTGACAGCGTCGTCAGAGCCCTTTTGCAGACGTTCTATCATGGACTCAATTTCAGCAGTCGATTCCTGTGTTTTTTGAGCCAGGTTTCTAACTTCATCAGCAACCACTGCAAAACCACGCCCCTGTTCTCCTGCTCTGGCGGCTTCAATTGCCGCATTTAAAGCCAATAAATTAGTTTGCTCGGCAATGCCTTTAATAACGATAACAATATTGCCGATATTGCTGCTGTCTTCTTCCAGCTTATGGCTGATTTGTGTTGTCGATTCCAGATTATCAGCTAAAGTTTTAATGGAACTCATGGTTGCAGAGACCATCTGTTGTCCCTTATCTACGGAATCATTAGCCTGAGTCGCTGAAGATGCCGAGTTGCCAATCGCATCGGTCACTTGATTAACTGAGCCAAGCATCTCATTAATGGCATCATTGGCTGAAGTAATACTGTCTTGCTGGCGCTGTATTCCTGAGGTGGTTTCTGAAACTACCGATTTTAAATTAGCAGCGGTTTCTTCCAGTTGTCCAACAGAATTATCGACTTCTTTTATTGCATTTTCATAATGCAAAAGCATACTGTTAAATGCTTCTGCTATTTTTGTAAATTCACTTTTCCCTTCAACCGGCAGACTTAGTGTTAAATCACCCGTGTTTTCCACTTTCTGAAACGTTTTCTGCATAATATCCAGGGGAGAAGTAATGCTGACGCCGATAAGAAATGATAAGATGATCATAACAATAGAAATTAGAGCGACCCAGGTTAACATTTGCCACAAATGTTGATAAAACATATCGTTAATATCATCAATATAAATCCCTGAGCCAATAATCCACCCCCATGGGGTAAAGCCTTTAACATAGGACAGTTTTTCCACCGGTTTATTTTTGTCCATTCCTGGTTTAGGCCATAAATAACTGACATAACCGGAGCCATTTTTCTTAACAACATCAACCATTTCATTAAACAGGTATTTACCGGCAGGATCTTTAACCGATGATAAATCTTTGCCATCTAATTCAGGCTTGTAGGGATGCATGATCATTCTGGGCTGCTGATCATTGATCCAGAAATAATCTTTTTCTTCGTAACGGAGTTGTTTTACAGCATTGACTGCCATTTTACGGGCATCAGCATCTTGTAAAATACCGGCTTGTACCTGCTGGTAAAAATAATTAATAACACTATGAGCAGTTTCAACCACGTGTTTTGTTTTTAATTCCTTTTCTGTTCTCAGTTGCCCCTGTTCAAGGTATAAATTAATAGTGCCCAGAAAAAGCAAACCTGTTATAGAGAGAAGAATTATCAGAATTATACGAGTTTTTATGTTGAGATGTGCTAATAAAGTATTCAAATTGTTTTACCTGAAATTTTGTTGGCCTATAAGCTGTTATTGTTATAGAACGGGAACATAAGCTTTAAAATTTAAGGATAGAATAAAAATGACTGAAAGCCAGTTTATATTCAATAAACAGGATTTAGAGCTTACAAAGAAGCTTTGTTTTGTAGGGAAAATCTTATAATTAAGCAGCAATCAGGCAGTAAGGTTAACAGAATTAAAATCTCAATTTCTGATTTCAGGACATTTTTTCTTTTATCACCTGAGCCATCTGCTGATAGGTCTGTTCACGATAGCTACCCTGACGATAAAGCATGCCAATGCGTCGACTGGGTTTGGGATCGCTAAAAGGTATGTAACTGATAGTGTCTGAGCGGGTTCTTTTTTTCGGTACAGCCAGCTCAGGTAAGAGTGTCATGCCTATCCCTTCACTCACCATATGACGTAAGGTTTCCAGACTTGTCGCCCGATAACTATTATTCTCTGTGGCACCCGCACTAAAACAAACATCCAGAGCCTGACCCCGTAAGCAGTGTCCTTCTTCCAGCAATAACATTTCCTGTTCGTTTAAATCAATCAGCTGAATAGTTTTTTTTCTGCTCAGTGTTTTGTGGCGGGGCACTGCTAACCAGAATGTTTCCTGAAACAGATTAATTTCCGAAAATTCATCAGTATTGACGGGTAGAGCAAGAATGAGCAGATCCAGATCGGCATTTTTCAGTTTTTCTAACAGCACTGCTGTCTGATGCTCATACAGCCAAAGTGTTAATCGGGGAAATTGCTGGTTTAGTTCAGGGATGATTTCCGGTAATAAATAGGGGGCAATGGTTGGAATTAACCCCATTTTTAATTCGCCAGCCATCGGATCATCAAAACTTTGAGTGATCTCCTTGATTGCTTTCACTTCTTTCAATATTTTTCTGGCTTGCTGTGCCACTGCAGTGCCTGCGTCGGTCATTGAAACATGCCGGGTGTTGCGCTCAATCAGCATAATGCCCAGTTCTTCTTCCAGTTTCTTTAATTGACCACTGAGTGTAGGCTGGCTGACAAAGCAGCGCTCTGCTGCTCGATTAAAATGACATTCTTCATCGACAGCGACTAAATATTCTAATTCTCGTAAATTCATATTGATATCAAATTTAATTATGATAGGTCATATCTATCAGTTTATTAAAAGTAAATGATTTTAACAATGGGTTAATTTAACCGATTTTTATTTCATCTTAAAAGTTCTTAATAACAATGCATAATACGACGAATAATTCCAGCCTGGAAAATTGCTTTCTTATCTTACTAATCTATAATTATCCAACATAAACATAACAATATATACTTATAGTGATCTGCATCACTTAATTGGAATTAGAATAATTATAATATGGGGGTTTGTTCGCAAATTGTGCATTCAGATAATAATGCATATAAAATTTTCATCAATTGAGATAGGAAGAATGATATGAAAATAAAAACACCGGTGATTTCTTTGCTTATTACGACAGTAATAGCCAGTTCTGCCGTGGTAATAGCCAATGAACCTGTTCAGCCCATTAGCCCGGTAAAGGTGATTAATCTGGCGCAAGTGGAATTAGGAAAAAAGCTTTTCTTTGATCCCAGATTATCAAAATCCGGTTTTATATCCTGTAACTCCTGCCATAACCTGAGTATGGGCGGGACTGATAACCTGAAAACTTCAATCGGGCATAAATGGCAGCAGGGTCCTATTAACTCACCCACGGTACTTAATTCAAGTCTTAATATTGCCCAGTTCTGGGATGGTCGTGCTGCTGATTTAAAAGAGCAGGCCGGAGGACCGATTGCCAATCCGGGAGAGATGGCGTCTACCCATACTCTGGCGATTGATGTTTTGCAATCCATGCCTGGTTATGTCACGGAATTTAAACAGGTTTTTGGTACTGATAAAATAGATATTGATCAAGTCACTCAGGCTATAGCAGAATTTGAGAAGACTCTGGTGACACCCAATTCACGTTTTGACCAGTGGCTGTTAGGTAATAAAAACGCCATCACTGATACTGAGCTGGCCGGTTACAATTTATTTAAACAGGTTGGCTGTACGGCATGCCATAATGGCGAAGCTCTGGGTGGCACTTCATTTCAGAAAATGGGACTGGTTAAACCTTATATAACCACGAATAAGGCGGAAGGCCTCTCGGCAGTGACAGGAAAAGATGCCGACCGGTTTAAATTTAAGGTACCCACTCTGCGTAACGTAGAAATGACTTATCCCTACTTTCATGATGGTGAGGCAGCTACATTAACCGAGGCCGTGGATATCATGGGTAGACTACAACTGGGAAAACACTTCAGTGAATCTGAAAATGCTCAAATTGTCGCTTTTCTCAAAACATTGACTGGTGAACAACCATCATTCCTGTTGCCTATTCTGCCGCCTTCGGTTGATAAGACTCCTAAGCCGGTTCCGTTTGACTAAAACGGCAGACACAGACAAAAGAACAATGCAGCCTCTAAATATCAGATGCATTGTTTCTTTTGTCATCATAAATTGTGTTCATTTTTCATATCACCTGATAAGCCTAGTACCTTGGTTCACAAATACGTATCAAAGATAACGCAGAATAAAAATGTGATAGCTAGGCGTGGAACCGCAGTAATATCAGTATCTTTCAAGGTTTCACAACGACGCTAGCGCGTTTTTAGGCCAGTTATATTGATACGTATTTGTGAACCAAGGTACAAGGACAGCAAACAAAACTAAAACTTCTAAAATAGCCTCACATCAATTATTTAGTTCAAACATATTTCTACAGACGAAAGAAATTTGCTACAATTCAAACAGGCTGATTACGTATAATAATTGTATTCTCACTGTTTTTGTATAATGCAGTAAATTAGAGGGTTTTTAGTTGTCAGATATCCCTGAAGCATTGCTTGATTCTAAAAAAACATTTGAAAAAATAGCTGATATTTTATATCTGCAAGCGCCTATATCCAATGGAACCATATTTTTTATAGCAATACTTTTCTTATTTGTATTTGCAAACTATTCAGACTCAGTATTACATTTTGTCTGGTCTTCGGCGATGATTATTGCCGCCATGTACCGACTTTTTCTTTGGTATCAAAGAAAAAATACCCCTGATAAACAGACAGTGTATTACTGGATTAATCACTATATATTTGCTTCAGTCATTGTTGGATTTGTCTGGGGAAGTGTCTTTTTTCTTCCTTATGTTAATCATGATATAGTCCTGTATGGTATTCTTTTAATGGTTTTTTTTGGTGTTACTGCATCGGCAATATCAATTTTATCCATTTCTCTAAGCGCTTTTTTTGGCTATACCCTCCCTATCATGGGGTGTTTTTTTATAGCAATTTATAGTTTAAATAATCCGGCTTATTTTTATCTGATTATTGCTGCTATTGCTTATTATTTAATGCTGTCTTTATTTGCCCGCAATAATAATAAACAAATCCTTCATTCTATAAGCTTGCAATTTGAAAACGAAGCATTAATTAAGCAGCTGCAGCAGGAAGTGACACAGCGTGAATCATTGATAAAAGCCAGGACAAAACAGCTTGAACAAAGTCACCAACAATTATTGGATTCTGAAAGCCGTTTACAGAACGTTATTATTGGTGCGGAGTTAGGTTATTGGGACTGGAACTACCAGGCGGGCGACTATGAGGTTAATAACCGCTGGCTGGAAATTCTGGGCTTAAGTCGCGATGATATACACAACAATATCAGTGACTGGGATTCTCGTATTCATCCGGAAGATAAACAAAGAATCATTGCGATCATTGAAGATGCCATCAAAAACCATAAACCTTTTGTTGCTGATTTTAGAATGAAGCATAAAGGTGGCAACTGGCTATGGATTCAGGGTGCGGGTTCTTTGATTGAATCAGATAGCAGTACTCATGAACCGGTGCGTCTTTGCGGGACACATCAGGACATTAGCTGCCGTAAAAATATGGAGAAAGAATTAGAATACATCGCTAAACATGATTATCTGACAGGTTTATATAATCGAATAGAATTAGAGCGAAATTTCGAGAAAGAATTGTCCAGAACTAGACGGTATCAACGTAGCCTTTCTGTTTTTATGATTGATATTGATCATTTTAAACAAGTTAATGATACTTATGGTCATCTCATAGGCGATCAGATCTTAAAAAAATATGCAGATTTCCTACAGGAGATCATTCGTACCACAGATTTTGTGGCTCGTTATGGCGGCGAAGAATTTGTAGTGATTTTACCCGAAACGTCCCTGAAAGAAGCTGAAGAGCTGGCAGAACGGCTGCGTATTAAGACCAGTGAGCTGAATATCGTATTTAAAGAAAGAACATTTAATATTACTATCAGTCTTGGCATTGCCACTTATCCGGAACATGGGCAATCATACGATGCAATCATTGAATGTGCTGATTCTGCAATGTATCGTGCCAAACAGGGAGGCCGAAACTGTGTGTGCACTGCGCAGTGAATAATAACCATATTATTTATATCAATTTATTATTAAATCTATATGGCTGTACAAAAAAAAGTAAATTATATGAGACTAAATGATATTATTATAATGCCGTAATTTAAACTTATTAACAGAGTTATCCACAAAGAGAAATTAAATGAGTATGGAAAATCAGGAACAAAGAGACACTACTTCTACGCTTGAAAGTCTTCTGGTGCAATTTAACGATGCAATAAAATCTCAGGAAGAGCTGAACCTGAGAATCAGCCGCAGGACCTCTCTGATTGTTCAATATGGAGTGCTCACGGTTATTTTACTGGTCATTGGAATTGGCTTTTTTAGCTGGTCACTGAGACATGATATTGACAGAATGAGCGGCTATATGGAATCAATGGCAAAAGATGCTTCGGTTATGAGCAATGCGGTAATAAATATGCAAAGTAGTATGAGCAGTATGGAGGAGGGGATTAATAATGTCGTCAGTCACACCCAGTCGATCAGTAGTGCCATCATCCAAACCGATAATTCGGTCGCCGTTTTATCGAATATTGCTAATTCGGTCAATCTTATGCAGAATGATGTGCGTGGTTTAAATAAAAGTCTTGGTACTATGAATTATAATCTGACTAAAATAAATAAACATATGAGAGACCTGAATAAAAAACTCGGTGTTATGGGGCATGATGTTAATCGTATGTCTTCGCCGGTAAAAATGTTCCCCTTTTAAAATATCTATACCCAGGACATCATCTTTTAATTTCTGCACAGGGTTTAAATATGAATGATATAGAGTTTATTACTACTTTTTTGGGCTGGTGTTCTGTTATTAATATTAGTTTGCTCGTCTTATCAACAATAAGTCTGATGCTTATGAGAGAGCCTATTTTAAGACTTCATAGTAAACTATTCAAACTAAGTCAGGCTAGTTTGCCGCCAATATATTTTCAATATTTAGCTGCTTACAAACTAGCAATTTTAATATTTAACCTGGTGCCATATATTGCGCTGAAAGTGATGAGCTCATGGTAAAAGTACAGAGAATCGTGCTGGATGTTCTGAAGCCGCACTCACCCAATGGGCTTGAATTTTCGATGCAATTGGCAGAAAAATGCCCAGGCTGCCAGTTTAATTTCAAAGTGCTTGAAGTGGATGAAAAAACTGAGACGGTTATTATCATTGTTGAATCCGAAAGCATTCCTTTTGATGATGTTTTTGATGCGATAGCCGTCATGGGCGGCTCGATTCACAGTATAGATGAAGTTGATGTCATTGGCGTGAATGATTCAGCCGATTCATCTATGCAAACCAATGTTTAAACGATTTCAGTTATTATTTAGTATTTCCCGGTCTAAGCTTATCGCTCGTCGCTACTTTGTGGTCAATGGTTTTGATGGTGCGCTCACTATATTGGGCTTATTAATAGGTTTTTCTGTCAACAATGGTGATGTGCCACTGCATACAGTGATTACTGCCTGTATGGGAGCATCTATTGCACTATCAATTAGTGGTCTCAGCAGTGCTTATATCAGTGAATCAGCAGAAAAAAAACAGGAACTAAAAGAACTTGAAAATGCTATGATTGCTGATTTACAGAATTCTGCTCATGGTCAGGCTTCACGTTTCATGCCTTTCATTATTGCTATAGTAAATGGTCTCGCACCTTTAATTTTTGCGCTGTTAATTATGCTGCCGCTGGGCTTAGCAGAGTGGCAGCCCGGACTTGTCACCTATCCTATCGAAACGTCGGTGCTGGTTGCCTTTATTCTAATTTTTTTTCTGGGAGTCTTTATAGGAAAGATCAGTGGTAGTTTCTGGTTATGGGCTGGTATCAGAGCTCTGTTGATTGCTTTGATTACAAGTTTATTAATCTATCTTGTCTGCCTTTTCTAATCTGAATGGAAAGACAGCCCTTTTTAAGGTTCTTCACATTATTGCGTATTTTTTGTATTCACTCGGTGAATTCAGCCATTCATAGATAGGGTAGAGACGTTGCATGCAACGTCTCTACGTATGCTTAACACCCCTGGCGATCGTTACGTGACCGTAGAGACAAGGCATGCCTTGTCTCTACAATTTGGAAAAGTACGCATTTTTGTGAAGAACCGTTTTTAAGCATATTTAGATATTTTTGAACACTTTTAATTCAGAGGCCGAATTATCCTGGCTCAGAGATTTTTATAGAAAGTCAGCTATACTGTTAACAATAATAATTACAGAACTGAGTAAACCTATGGCGCTGATCAATAAATTTATCTCTTTTTTTCTTCCAGACAATAAAAAAATACATAAAAAAAATATCTCTGCAGGGCAAGATGATACCATTGCAAAGACTGAAAAAGTAATTGGCTCTGCATGGCCGGAAAACAATGAAAATTTATACTCTCAGCTTGAAGACAAATATTATCAATATTTCATTGGTGTGAACACGCTTCTTGATCTGAGCTTAAATTCTTTTGAAACGCAGGTGATTACAGCACTTGAAAACACCATTCATCAGGAACAGTCCCTTGCAGAAGAAATTCATCGCCTGCCCGCTATTATTCCTAAATTAATCCATCTTTTAAGAACGGATGATTTTATCTGGAAAGATGTTGCCAATTTAATTGCATCCGATCCGGTTATTTTAGTTGGAATTATTAAAGTGGCTAATAGCCCTTTGTATAATCTGGATGCAAAAGATGAACAACTGGAGAATATATTAAGCCAATTGGGTTTGTCAGAAGTACGTGAAGTGACTATGAAAGTGGCATTAAAACCCATTATGTCATTTGATGGCGGATATTTTCTGAAACATTCAGGGACAAAAATATGGGAGCTCGCAGCCAAATCGGCTGAAGCCAGTCGCATTCTGGCAGAAATATACAAACAAGATCCCTTTGATGCCTATCTGGCTGGTTTACTGAGTAATCTCGGTATGGCAATTGTAGTCAAAAAGATGAGTAAAATAAAAGAATTCACCAATGCCCCGCGATCCTTACAATTTAAAAAAGAATTTTTAAAATTATCAAAACAACTATCGGTTAAAATTGCCGATAATTGGGATATATCCCCGAATGTTATTTTGGCTTTATCAGAACAGCATAACCAGGGAAATGATAATACAAAAAATATTGAATCTCCTTTAGGAGTAATTCTGTATGAAGCTGTTGCCGTGAGTATGAAACATACCCTGGTGAGTAAAAATTGCTGGATAAAAGAAGAGCATATGGACAATGAAACGGATGATGTGACTTTTGAGATGGCCTATAAGTCACTGGAGGCATCTATCAATTAGACATTTTATATTCGAGTCAAAGCTCATTATTGGTTTCACTGGTTATGAAATCTTCACATCCCTGACATGATTCGCCATAACCAATTCGTTCATATTCGGCAATGACCTGAGCGCCAAATAATAAAATCACAGCCCCGACTTCAAGGAATAATAATATGACAATTGCCGAAGTTAAAGAACCATAGACCACATTAACCATAGAAAGTGTTGAGAAGTACCAGACCAGAACATGACGGGCAATTTCCCATAAGAACGTTGCACTGATACTGCCGATTAATGCATGTTTAAAACTCAGTTTCCCGACTGGCATCACCATATAAATTGAAGTAAGCATCAGGATCAAACCAATGACGCCAAGAATATAGAAGATTATTTTTGTTATACCATTTAAAGTCCAGCTCCAGAATAAAATGGCTATTGTCTCACCTTCCCAAACCTGTAATACACCACTGATAGTAGTGATCATTAACATTCCCAGCCCCAGAACAATAATATAGCCATAGGGTATAATAGCTGAAATCAAAAAATGTCTGCGATGTATATTGACCCGATGAAAGAAAATAATCGACATGGTATTTTCCAGAACAGTAAATGTCATGGAACTAAAAAATAACAAGACAAGCAGTAACAGCCAGCCAATATGTTTTTCTGTGGTAAAACGTGTTATTTGTTCAATAAAGATTGATGCCTGTCCAGGCAAAACCAGATTAATGTACTCACTGGTTATTTGTAACAACTGATCGGGTGCAACAATATGTGAAAGGGCTATTAAAATCAGGGAGAACAAAGGAATAATGGACAGCAGGGTATAATAAGCCACCGCACCTGAAAGTAATAAGCCCTGATTGGCCTGAAAGCTTCTGAGCACCTGTTTAATAAAACACAGTGGATTGCGCAGAATTTTCTTTGTGGGACTTTGCCATTTTTTTATCATTGATTCATTAAATCTGTTGTTTATCTTCAAAAGTTTCTAACGGCACGTTCAATGTGGTTGAGAGGATGTATTCCTGACTTGCATTAATCTGCCTGAAGGATGTTTCCTTCCTGGATTCAGAGCAAGCTCTGTCATCCTCAGCAAACATTATTCCATATCCTGCCATAAAGTTCTTCATTTCAATAGATGAATATCTTTTATTACTAGTTTACTGCTTGAGTCTCTATCGAATATCTATTTGATGGGCTTTTATAAGTGCAGCAGAACTGACCTTGTTATTTGTGTCGGACTGACCCTGTTTGTTTCATGGTTTTTTGCTGTTTTTTTTGAACAGGTTCTAATATTGGTGTCAATGTGCTTGTTGTGGCACTCCTGGTTACTTAAAATATGTTTTCCGAAATTATTCTTTAAAAGGAATAAGTCACAAGGTCTGATAATGGATAAAGAGTTTCATAAAATAATTCGTGATAAAAAAGAGATTTCAGTACGCTATGATGCTGTCACATTACATGATATGGGCGTTGTTACAACATTGGCAAAAAAAGTGAAGCGGTAAAAGCAGCCAATGAGTTCATGAGAAAAAACAGCCGATTGTTTAATGGTATGCAGGCTCTGCAGGCTGCAAGACACAGATATGCGCCTATAGACTATGATGAGCTTTTGGATATCACTAAAATCTGGGTAGATGCTGCTTTAAGACTGAGAAAAAAAGATCTGAAAATGATGCATAAACTGGTTAAAGCCCAAAATATAAAAAGTATTGAGCTGACACATAAACTGCGTACCAGACAAGATCGGAGATTTGATAATGAGCTTATCTCTTTTCCATTTACCGATAGTTATAGTAATGTCGTGTTGTATGATAGAAGAAAGATAAGCGACAAAAGAAATGCGGCATAAGACTGTCGCAATGCAGCCTGTCAGACTCTGCTTAGTCCAGAAGTAAATACATCATAGGGGCAATGCTGATATTCTGCTGCAGCTGAGCACCACGATTTCGCCCGCTTTGCCATTGAATCATGGCTCCGGCAGGGCTCCATTGTCATGACGGCTGGAAGATTTTGGCAGCGGCAGATCCTGCTCATGTAGGATATTGCCATTACATCCAGGTGCTTAAAGAAATGATTCCAGAGTAAGAGGGTTGATATACAGCCAAAAAAGCTTTAACGTTTTTTGGGAAATCCGGGTATATCTGCCAGTTTGATTAATCGGAACTGATAAGGTGCCGCAGTCGAATGAGCACCTTTGAGGTGAGCATTGCCTTGAATTATGTCCCCATCCCGCTCTGCTGTCATCACGCTGGAAAATTTTTTTCTTTTTTCACCAAAAATGATTTGCTTTTCACCGTGCTGGGTGACATCAAGCTTGATTTTAATTTTGTTTCCTTTGCTGGTATAAGTCCCCTGACTAAAAATGATTGCTCCCCCGCCTAAGTAACGTCCCTTTTCTAAAAATACAGTAGAAACCCGCTCCCAGCCATAAAGTCCAGCAACCTCAAAAACCCAAATTCCATCCAGTGACATTCTGCTATCCTCAAAGTTATTATGTATGTATAGTTTAAACTAAATTAAAAAATTAAAATATTAAAATAAAATAGTTGACTGCAGGAATATGGTATTGCACCACCATCCGGGGCAACTTCTGTAATATTCCCAACCAGGTTATTTCTGCAAATTCAGGAATACATAGAATCAATTACTGGCAGTACAGGCAAAGAAGATGGCCTCCAGCCAAGAGCAATTAAATGCCCACTTCAATAAATACCTTTTATTAAAAATAGTTACTCAATGCCTGTGTAAATGCAAAATCAGGACTTGTGGATTTATCAGTTTGATTGATTTTTGTCAATGTTGGCGTTTATCCAAAAAGCTCTTAAAAAATGAAGCGAAATACCCCGTCATTCATGTCGGGGATCAACCCCATAAAAATATTTTTAATAGCCATTGAATTCTGTACGAAAATAGATTATACTTTTTCCATACCGTCGGGCTGACGGGATTTTAAGTCTGTGGAGTACGCATCAGACCTGGGGAGCATGAGTTGGTTGATAGCCGTAAAAGTTCCCACTAAGGGAACACTGT
>DAOVUK010000476.1 GCA_030632625.1 Gammaproteobacteria bacterium | reverse complement strand
GAAGCTGGTTTTCTTGCCCTGGGCTGGCTGGCTTATGAAGAGCTGTATCCTGAATCAGTGTTACGCATGTTCCCTGATATCCCTGAGCTGGGTTTGCCGGCACCTGATCTGGTGCAATTATATTTTGGCCCGGATGGTATACAGGGCAGTGGTGATGAATCTTTAGCTGCTCATCAATCTTATATGCCCGGTCTGGCTAATGAAGCACAGCATTTTCATGGCTATGTAGAAGATATGCCCTTCTTTGTCGACTTTCCCTTTGGTTTCAGAGTGAATAATTTTAAACGCTATACTGCAGAAGGCATTCCTATCACAACTGTGGATGATCAGGGACGTAATAACGCCTATCCTTTGATGTCGATAGAAGCAATAGATCATAATGGCAATGTCCTGGCTGCTGTTGATACCGTCGTTCCAGTGGCTTCTGAAGCGGATTGTCAGCTTTGTCATGCCAGTCAGAATGTGTGTGATCATGTGACCGACAACACTCTGGTCTGTGATGATATCGCTAATGATAAATATCCTGTCGATTTTGTTATGGATGCCGGCAGCATTGTCGGTGAAACACCTGAACAACAGGTTATTAATGCCGCTAAAATTAATATACTGCTGCTGCACGATCATAAAAATGATACATCACTGGCTGGTACTGAAAGTAATGGTATGAATGCCGACGGCACTGCCCCTGGTGTTGTTTGTGCCAATTGTCACTATTCGCCTGCACTGGATCTGGCGCATCTTGGTCCAAATGATCAGAACGGTAAGGAACAAACTCAGCATATCAGTATGTCTCGTGCCATGCATGGCGTTCATGGCAGTCTGAGCAGTGACCCGGATTATAGTCACCTGTTTCCCACTATGCCTCCACCATCAGATGGTATGGGTAATCTGCGTGATCCGCAGCTTGCCGAGGATGTGCTGATGGAAACCTGTTATAACTGTCATCCAGGTAAGCAAAATAAGTGTTTACGTGGTGCCATGGGTGGTTCAGGCACGGTGTGTCAGGATTGTCATGGTCAGTTAACACAGGTAGGTGATGATTTTACCGAGGGATTCCCGGAGTTGGGCTTCCCCGCTGGTGCTGACTTAACAAAACGTGTTTCCTGGGCGTCAGAGCCTCAGTGTCAGGCATGTCATGTCGGTGATGTCAATCAGGTGGCTCAATTGAAGAGAGCGGGTGAGCTGGATGATACATTAATCAACATGGAAGACAGTTTAGGCAACCCGGATGGTGTGCGTTTACAAATGACTTACAGATTGTCTGATCATAAAGATAATGGCGGGCCGGATAATCTGCCTTTGCTGGATTTCCCTGATTCCCGTTTTGCAACCACAGAATCTCTCTATCGATTGAGTGGTGCTGACGACGGCAGCGGCAAAGGACATGGTGGTTTGAGTTGTGAAGGCTGTCATGGCAGCACCCATGCTATCTGGCCGAACAAAAACCCGTTTTCCAATGATAATAAAGCAGCAACTGATCTGCAGGGTCATGTAGGTACTATTATTGAGTGTGACACCTGTCATACCGGTGAAATGGATAATAATCTTGAAGGTCCGCATGGATTGCATCCTGTTGGAAACACCAGCTTTGTTGAAAATCATGGTGGTCTGGCGGAATCTGACCCGCAAGCCTGTTATGCCTGTCATGGTGAAAATGGTGAAGGTTCTGTTCTGGCTCGTGCCGCAACTGAACGTACTGGTCTGAAAACAGACTTTGATGGACGCGATGGTTTTACCAAAGACTATCCAAAAGGTGAGGTGGTCACCTGTACTGATTGTCATGAGACAGCATTACAGTAATATTACCTGACCAAAAAGAAGGACCCGAAGCCCGCATAGTTATCTATGCGGGCTTTTTTTGTAATAAAGGGAAAATATTGTCAGTTGTGCCAATAGCACAATATCTGCTATTCTAAGTATAAATATAAACAGAATAGATGTATTAGCTAATGAAAATTATCCTCACGATTATTTTATTCTTTTACTGCACAGGATTATATGCAGTCAAGTCTGTTGATCTTTTTGATCAAAATAGAGGGCAGGAAAAAAAGGCAGAACCGGCCAAGAAAAAACCTGCCCGACAAAGTCGAATCAGGTCAAAAAAAGCGGAGTTTAGCTTGATTGGTCTGGCAAAAATAGGCGACAAGCATATCATCCACTTTGCTACTAATAAAGGTAAGCAGAATAGCTTTACCTGGTATGAGCATAAAAAATCTACAGCTGCAAAAATATATGATGATTATGAAATTGATAAAATTGTTGACAGAACCCTTTTTCTGAATATCCTCAACAATAAACCCTGTATTGAAGATGAGAAGCAGGGTATTTCGTGTGATAAAAAAAATAAACAGATGGTAATGATGCTGGTGCGCAAGAAAATGATTGCTCCTCCCCGCCCAGTCAGAGCCAAGCGCAGCAGCACCACCAAAAAACCTGCAGGAACTGCAATAAAAACGCCCAGGAAAAAACCATTTAAATGGAAGCAGAAGAATAAATAAAAGCGGCTCTTCACATTATCGCGTACTTTTTGTATTCACTCGGTGAATTCAGCCATTCATATATATAGTAGAGACGTTGCATGCAACGTCTCTACGTATGCTTACCACCCTGGCGGTCGTTACGTGACCGTAGAGACAAGGCATGCCTTGTCTCTACCATGTGGAAAAGTGTACATTTTTGTAAAGCGCATTTGATCAGTCCGACGAAAGGGGACTGACCAAATAGAGTAATTCATCTTTACACTTGTAGGGGCGAATTCATTCGCCTGGATGTGAGTCTGCAATCT